>JAKCAB010000416.1 GCA_021839785.1 bacterium
GGGCTTGCGTTGGCGCGCAGTTTGTGCTGTTTAATTGAACGTGAAACCAGCGGCCTCCATCCCAGCGAAGCCGTCTGCCAGCCCACATCTGGCGTGGCTGACGGCGGTGTCGCTTCTGGCCAATCTCGCTCTGGCCGCGTGGCTGGTGCGGCCAGCGTCCTCGACGACGGCCGCCGTTTCCGCAAGCTCCACGAACCGCACCACGCCGCCAGTCGCCCTGGCCCAGCCAGGCGCAACTCAAAGCGAGACCGCGAACGCCGTCGCTTCGAACCCGCCGCCGCCGTTCCTTTGGAGCGCGATCGAGTCCGCCGATTACCGCCAATACATTGCCAACCTGCGCGCGGTTGGCTGCCCGGAGCAGACTATCCGCGATATTGTCGCGACGGAATTGTGCGCTCTGTATAGGCAACGTGCCGGGGCCATCTGGCAACCGCGAAAACGCGAGTACTGGCAGAAGCCATCGAGTAGCGATCGGCCCAACCCCGACCAGACGAAGCAACTTCAGGCGCTCGAAAAGGAACGTGACGCCGTGCTTCACGATCTGCTCGGCGGTCACTACCGCGAGCAGGAACTGGCCAATGCGCTGTTCTTGCAACTCGGCAGCAGCGAACGACAACTGTTGTTTTTGCCGGAAGACAAGCGGGCCGCAGCGCTCGAGGTTCTGGGCGACGCCGACGTCGACACGCGCGTAATGGAGCTGTTCAACCAAGGCCAGTATTCGCGGGAGAAAGAGGCAAGGCTCTTCGACGAAAAGTTGAAGCTCTTGGCGAAGGTGCTCTCCCCGGCGGAGCTCGAGGAGTTCCGGCTGCGCAACTCAACCGACGCCCAGATGTTGCGCGCCGAACTCCGGTACTTCGATTGCACGCCCGAGGAGTTCAAACAGATCTTCGACGCCCATGAGGCCAGCCAGGGCAAGGTGAGGACCAACGATCTCCTCAACCGCGGCCCGGCGACCGAGCAGATTCGGGAGCTGTTCGGCGAGGAACGGGCCAAGGAGTACGAGCGCGTCACCGACATGGAGTACCAGCAGGCCCGGCAGTCGGTGGATGCTTACGGCCTGCCGGTCGAACTCGCCGATCAAGCCTGGCAGATCAGCCACGAAGCCCGCGCGGCGGCTGACCAGATTGCCAAGGACACAACCCGCCCTGCCGCGGCACGCCAGCAGCAAGTGCAGGCTTTGCAGGAGCAGGCGGATCGGCGTCTGAGAGAGGTACTGGGAGAGAAAGCCTCCGTCGCGGTTCGCCGCGATCTTCGGGAGCTGCTGGGACTTACCAAGTCGAACATCAAGCCATGAAGCGGCTCCTGACATTGAGCCTGTTGTTAAATCTCGTCCTCGCCGGCATGGTGTGGTGGCGGGGCCGGCACGAGGCGCCGATTCCGCGACAACCGCGCGGTGCCGTCGGCGAGCCGGCCGCGCGTGGCGAAACGACGCGAGGGGTGGCGCGAGTCACCCGCTTCGCCCCGGCTGTGGCCGCGCCGGATACGCCGTGGGGGCGCATTGAGAGCCGCGATCCGGCCAAACTCATTGCCAACCTCCGCGCCCTCGGCTGTCCCGAGCAAACCATCCGTGACATCGTGGCCTTCCGCGTAGCCCGACGCTACCGGGAACAGGTGCTCGCCACGGAGGTGGCCGCGGCCCGCGCCCGGGACTACAGTCACTTCGAGAATCCGGGCGCGTACTGGGATCGGCATTACTCACGGCTTGAACTGCGGGAACAGATGATCGCCGAAATCGAGGACTTATTCGGTCGGAACGACTCGTGGCTTCAAGTCGTGATCGGACCCACTTACCGTGACGACCGTGAGTACCTTCCGGTGGACAAGCGGCGGCAGGTCCGCGAGTTGGACTTACGCTACCGGCGGTTAAGTCAGGAACTGGAGTCACGAGGAATTGCCGGCACCCTTGACGCTGAAGCCACCGCGCGGCTGGCTGAGTTGCAGCGACAGAAACAAGCCGAGTTGGCACAAATCCTCTCACCGGCGGAACAAGAGGACTACCTCTATCGCGAATCGCCGGCAGCCCAGTATGTCCGGCAGCACCTGCCGCAGGCCAAGTCTGAGGCGGAATTTCGCGTGATCGTCAAAGTGGCCGCCGAGACGGGCATGGACCCAAGTTCCGATTCTGGCCTCAATGCGCGCTATGGCATCGAACCGGCCGATCCGGCGGTGGCGAAGGCCGCGGCGGACAAAGAAGCGGAGTTTCAGCGTCGGCTCCAGGAGGCGTTGGGTGCCGATCGGGTGGCCGAACAGGAAGCGCAGAAACAGGCCGAGGCCAAGCGGGCGCGTCTCCAGGAACAGCAGCGTCACGAACAACAGGAGCGGGCGCGCCTGGCGACGATCGCGGAATCGGTGGGCGTCAGCGCCGACGCGGCCAACCAGTTCCTGGACCGGATCAAAGAACGCCAGCCCGAACTTCAGACCAAGTTCACGGAACTGGAACGTACCCTGACCGGTACACCCGAGGAAAAGCAGAAGCAGATGGAGGCTACCATCAAAGCGGAGATGGAAAAGCAGGCGGTCGAAATCATGGGCGAAAAAGGGCGGGATTTCGTACAGAAGGCAATGGACCACGGCCACTGAGTGCCGCCGAGTCAGCGGGGGATTCAGGCATTCCGCAGCGCGGTCAGCAACCGCCCGCGCAAGGCGAGTTCGCTCGCCAGCCAGGCCCAGGCCGCGCCGTTGAGCAGAATCGCCAGTAGCGTCAAGCCGAGCGAGCGATACGGCAGGTCACCACTGCCACCCAGCACGTTGGGGAGCACCGCCACCAACGCCGCCGCAACGCCCACGCCCAAACCGGCGAGCAGCAAAGCGACGTGTTCGCTGAGCACCAGCGTCCGCAAGGCGCGTCGCCGGAAACCGACCGCCAGCAGCAACGCCAGTTCGCCGCGCCGTTCCAGGACATTACGCAAAACCACCACGCCCAATCCCACGCTGCCCAGCAACAGGCCGAGTCCGCCGAGCACCTGGAAGGTGCCGAGGTAAGTGTTCTGCACCGCGTTGAAGGCCGCCAATCGCTGCGCCGCAGGCGTGAGTTCCAGGCCCAGATCGCGCAGGCCGCGGGTGAGTTCCGCCGCCACCGCGTCGGTCTTGCCTGGCGGAACATCGACCAGGAAGAACCGGTAGCCAGTCGCGGACGGAAACCGCCGGACAAACTCGGCTTCGTCGATCGCCAGGCTGCCTTGCAGGATCGAGTTGGCCAGCGCGCCGACCAGCCGCAGCTTGAACGGGTGCCCGCGCTCGTCGGTGTAATCGAGCGTGTCGCCGACCTTCTTGCCCAGCGCATAGACGATCGACGCGGCGTCGCCGATGGCGGCCACTTCATCCTCCGCCAGTGGTTTGCCATGCATTGGGTAGAATTCACCGCGCTTGAGGGTTAGCCAAGGGTGCTTCTCATCTGCGCCCTCAGCGAGCTTGGCGAACGTGAATGCACCGCGGTCGGCGAGCAACTCGGGCTTCACGCCCAGCAAGCGCGGCGCCTGTGCGCGGTTCAAGTTCAGGCAGCTCGCCTCGTCGCCGTCGCGCACGCGGAACGGCACCACAGTTACGCCGGCCAGCGTGTTGGTGTTGAGACCGTAGGCGTCCCGGCCGGCGGCGCTGTTCAAATCCTGAATCACCGGCTGGGTGGCGGAGCCGATGAGGGCAAAACCGCCGGTGCCTGAGTCGCGCCGATCCGCGCCGCGCACCGCGTCGAGCCGGAACACGCCGATCGACGCCACCAGAAAACTGCCGCACGCAAGCAAGCCAACCACCGCCAGGCTGCGCCGTCGCCGCCGCGTGACCCCGCGAATGCCCAGGCCGCGCAAAGAGAGTCTGGCTGCCGATTCCGATCCGGCCAGGTGCCGCAGCCAGGCCGAGGTGCCGGCCAGGCCGCCCACCAAGAGCAGCGCGCCGGCGCTGAAAAACAGCTCCGCGTCGGCGGTGTCCTTGCGCGCCAGCGCATCGCCGGCCATTCCGAGCGCACCGACCAGGCAGACCAAGGCCACCCATTTGGCGCGGCGTCCGGGCCGGTCGTTCCCCGACCATTCGCTGGTTTCGGCCGCGCCTTCGGCGAGGAGTTGCCGAGCGGGCACGCGCAAGTGCCGTCGCAACGCCAGCCACAGCGTCAGCCAACTGACGAGCGCGGCGGAGGCGATGCCGGTAGCGAGCGTTGCCGGCTCCGCGTGATAGCTCAGCGCGGCGCCACCCACGGCCTGGCTCCACACGGTTGAAAGCCCGTGCAGCACCGCCTTCGCGTAGCGGGTGCCGCCCCACGCCCCGAGCACGCAACCCGCCAGCGCGACCGCGCCGCTTTCCAGCAGCAACAGCCCGCCGGCCTGACGCGGCCGAAAACCCAGCGCCAGCAGCGTGCCCAGTTCGGTAGCGCGCTGCTCGACGCTGAATTGGAACAGCACCGCCAGCAGCAACAGCGCGGCGGCGATCAGGAAGAAGCTGAAGCCGAGAAACAGTTGCCCGAAATCTTGCGACTGGCTGCTGGCCGCGAGCGCCTGCGCCCGCACCGGTTGGAAGCGCAGGCCGAACGCCGCGGGGTCCAGCGCCCGCGTGAGCATCCCGCTGATCGACGATTGGTAGCCCGGCAACATGCGCGTCACCGTGGCGGCGTTCACGGTCACGGCACTCGGAAGCTGGAAGCGGATTGCCGTGAGGTTGCCCCAGCGGTTTTGCCACAGGCGCTGGCCGGCCTTGAGCGTGATGACGGCCTTGGGCGTGCCGCGGAACATCCGCCAGTAATCCTCGTCCTGCGGGCGGATGCGGCCGTTGTCGATCGGCAGGCCGGTGTCCCAGTCGCGGCAATTCTCCGCGCCGGTCATGCCCGGAAAATCGGGCATCAACTGCGGATCGAGTCCGCGCGTGTTCATGGGCAACACCGCCCGCACGCGGAAGCTCGCCGACCGCTCCTCGAGCTGTCGCAGGTCGCCGACGACAAAATACTTCAAGGTCAATTCGTCGCCGGGCTTCGCCTCCAAATCCTCGGCCAGCCACTGGTTGATGAAGATCTCGTCGTCGGCCATGTCGGGGGGCACGAGCGGCGCGCCGGTGGCGGTGACCATCGAGTACGGCGTCGCGTGGTCGCCGCGCCGGAGCTCGTTCACGAAATAGGTCAGCACGCCGGTCGCGGACACACCGGCCACCTCGCGTTGGAGGCGCGCGGCGATCGGATTGGTCACGCCCGCGCCGCCAAACACCGCTGCGCCCACCGCCGGATCGAGAAAGACCCGGTCGCTGCGCAGTTCGAGCGCGCCGGCCGGGACCAGGCCGCGCCATTCGAGTTGGGCGTCCGCGAGCTGCCAGCGCTGGGTGAGCACGAGTTGCACCAGCCGGGCGAGGTCCGGCAGTTGGGTGCCGGAGAAAACGATCCGCGAACCGGCCATCACGCCTTGCGGCATCGCCGGCGGCGGCGGCTCGGCAACCAACATCAGATTGGCGCGGTTGGTGACTCCCGTTCGGGCCTGTAACCACGCCAGCGACACGAAAGCGTTCAGCGGCGCCACCTGGCTGGCCTGCAGGCCGAACCGGCCGAATTCCTCGTCGGTGACCACCCTTTGCACGCGCACCCGCAACGCCACGGTCGAGTCCTCGACTGGCGCAAGCGGGGCATCGGCGGAGAGCGCCTGTGGTTTTTGGACGCGCAGCACCACCGTGTCGCCCGTCTGGGCGCGGAGTTGCCGGGCCAAGGCCTCGCTCAACACCACCGTCTCCGGCGGCAGATTGCCGAGCGGCGGCGGCTTGAGCGCGAACTGCCAGAACCGCCCGTCCACACCGAGCACCTGGGCCTGGTTGGCGCGGGCGGAGTCATCCGCGTTCACGGCCACGGCCGGGAGCTGCAGCGCCGTCGCGACCAAAGGCGCGCCCGGTCGGCCCAGACCGGCCTGGGGCAAAGCTTGTTGGAGCGTGAATCCCAGGAACGAGGTGAACAAGCGGTCGCCGGTGGCCATCGCCAGTTGGGTTTTGCCCAACCGGAGCAAGGCCAGGTCGCGCAGGCTGCCGCGCACCGAGTCGCCCACCACCAAAGCGCCCACCAGCACCGCGGCGCCGACCGCCGCGCCCAGGAACGCGCCGACGTGCGAGCGCGCGTGGAACCCCAGACTGCGAAGGATGAAGCGGAAACGGGTCATGGCGCAGAGAAGTTCAGCCGAAACAACGCGGTAGAGAAGCAACGTCCTCCCTCACCCCGACCTTCTCCCCAAGGAGAGGGAGAAGTCTTTGCGGCGTTGGAAAAGGCCCACCGTTGAGTCACTGACTTACGACGGTAAAGGGCGGTTCCATCTACCCGGGGGAGAGGGTTAGGGTGAGGGCGAGCCCCACTTTCAGCGACATTGTTCCGGCTTAGGCGCCGGACAAGGCCGTGTTCGGCGGGCCGCCGAACGCTACCTGCCGGCGGCAGGTGCTCCCCATCGCATCCGCATTGTTCCGGCTTACACTGCACGCGGCACCTCCTTGAGCCGGCCGTCCCGCAGCTCCAGCGTGCGGCCCATCTGGCGGGACAGGTCCAGCGAATGCGTCACGACGATCAGCGTCACGCCGGTCTCGCGATTCAAACCGACTAGCAGTTGCGCGAGGTTCTCCGCCGAAGTGCGGTCCAACGCGCCGGTCGGTTCGTCGGCGAGCAGGAGTTGCGGCTCGTTGATCAGCGCGCGTACCACGGCCACGCGCTGGCGTTCGCCCCCGGAGAGCTGGCCCGGCCGGTGGTTCAGGCGCGCGCCCAGGCCGACGCGATCGAGTAGTCGCCGCGCGCGGTCCGGCGCTCCGTCCCGCAACACTTCGTTTGCGCTGGCGAGCGTGGGCAGGAGGACGTTTTCGAACACCGTGCATTGCGGCAGCAGGTGGTGCATCTGAAAGACGAAGCCGACCTGCCGGTTGCGCAGCTCGGCTAGCTGGCGTTCGTCCAAGGCGGTCAAGTCCTGGCCTTCGAGCTGGACCTGGCCGGCGGTGGGCCGGTCGAGGGTGCCGATGATGTTGAGGAGCGTCGTCTTGCCGCAACCCGACGGGCCAACAATGGCGAGCGATTCGCCGCGGGCGAGTTCGAGGTTGATGTCCGCCAGCACGGGCGGGGCGCTGGCGGCGGCCTCGCCGTCGTATCGCTTGGTCACGCCCGTCAATTGAAGCAGTGGTTCAGTGCCCGGCATCGCTCTCAGGATAGCCGCGAGCGTGGAGGCGTAAAATCGAAAACACCGGTGGCCGGCCGCGGACCCCGCGCAGTTACCGCTCCCGCGGTGCCCAACCGACCCCGTCCGTGCCGTCGAGCGCGGCGAGCAGGACGAATTCGAAATGACCGGCGATCTCCATCAACGGCAGGTAGCGCGCGGTCTCCGGCGTCAACCGCGGCGGCTTCGCGGCCTCCGGGTCCGGCGCGCCGAGTCGGAGCCAACTGCCGACGCGCACATCGTTCAGCACCTGGAGCAGCCACTCCATCTCCTCGCGGCTGAAGCTGACACGGTAACCGTCGGCGAGGACGGTGAAGCGCTGCGCGTTGCCCAGGAAGGCATCGAGGCGTTTGCGCGCGGCGGCCTTGACCGCCTGCAGCGAGTCGGTCA
>JAKCAB010000581.1 GCA_021839785.1 bacterium
GCGCCCGTGATCAGCACCCACTGATTGGCCAGACGCGAAGACATGCGAAAAGAATGGTGCGCGATAGAGGGTTCGAACCTCTGACCCCTTCCGTGTCAAGGAAGTGCTCTACCACTGAGCTAACCGCGCATCCGGCAGTCGCGCAAACCTTTGGCCTCGGAATATTGCTTGGAAGGCCAGCGTGTGACGGAACAGCGGGAAATCACTTTCCCACAGCGGAACCATCACCCAGTGACGGCTTGCGTCGAAACGTGGAAGCGAGACTACCCAGGCTCCACCAGTGGAGCAACACCTTTTGGCCGTCTTTTGGTTTTGTTCACGATACTGCCGAGCCCGCAGTCGAAGCGCGCCAGTATCGAAGGAGGCAAGCAGGTTTTGGACTCGGCGGTGGTCGCTGGATTCAGCGTGAACAGATGAACAGAGACGGCTGGCCCGGCACGGGCACGTCGAATCGCACAGTGCTCGGGGGTGCAGGGTGTTGCGGCGACTTCAAGGCCGCGGTGCAAATTCTTTTCAAAATTGGCCGGAGCGCTTGGACCGGCATCGATTTTGCTGAGATCTGCTTTGCTGAACCTCGAAGCAGATCTGAGCAGATTTGGAGTCGCCATTGGGGACCGAAGTGACCGGAGGGATCGATCGCAACGGCGCGCCGCCCGCTCGGTGTGCTTGGCGGAACCGGGATCGTCATCGAGCCTGCCGCAAACGTGGACCGCGGTGAACTGGCGGCCTCGGGTACCGAATGAGTGATCAAAAACAAAAGTAGATACAAAACTGATTGCATGAATAGGTATTGCCCCACTAAAGATTCCTCCTATTGAAACTGCACGCCAGCGAACGCAGTCTCGTCCGAGTGATCGTATGAGTACAGGCCAGGACGGACACTTTGGCAGAGACGTGTGGCTCGGTCGCGGTGGCGCGCCTGGCAAGCTGCGTCTGCATCCCTCCCACCCAAAATCAACCGGACGGTCGATCGCTATGCGCGTCAGTAATGATCTGCCGGCTGAATGCGCCGCGGACAAAACCCTTCTCGCCATGCAAAACTACCCAACCAATGTGTCCCCCCGTGAAAAGGCAGACCCCGGCCGGCCAACTTGGGGAATTCGCTTCACTGAAGAACGTGCCTCGACCAGCCGGCCCTGCCGAGTTCGAAACCGTTTCCACACTCGATGGTTGCGACTCCTCCCGTTGTTGTTGCTGGCTAATCTTGGTTTGGTGAGCGCGGCCCAGGTCCGGCTGGCGTGGGATCCCAGCCCCGACGCGGACGTCATTGGCTACCGCCTTTACTGGGGGACCCAAAGCCGGACGTACTTTGCGATGACTGACGTTGGCAACACGACCACCGCCAGCGCGGGGCCATTGGCTGGCAATACCACTTACTACTTCGCAGTCACCGCGTACAATAGCAGCAACCTTGAAAGCGACTACTCGAACGAGGTCGTGTACACCACACCGGAAGACGATCCTGAGGTCTCGACCGCGGTGACGGTGCCCGAAACCGGCGAGGTTGGAATCATTCTTGGGGGAGGCGCTGTTGGCGGGGCAGCAGGCACGCCACCGCCCAGCGAGAACCGCCCGCCAGTCGTCAGCGACCAGGCGGTTTCAGTGACCGAGGATGGCGCGGTGGGAATCACTTTGAACGCCTCGGATCCTGAAGGAGATGCCCTTTCTTACACCCTGGTCGAAGGGCCGACTTCCGGGGTCATCGTTGGCGATCCCCCCGCGGTCACCTACCAACCGGCGCCTGGATTTGCCGGTTCCGACCGCTTCACCTACAAGGCAAATGACGGTCGGGAGGACAGCAATCTCGCAACGGTGTCGATCACGGTGGTTCCGATCAACCACCCTCCAACGATCAGCGACCTGGCGGATCAGACGACCAATCCGGGCTTGGGCGTCGGTCCCCTCGCGATTGCGGTGGACGATGCCGACCAACCCGCCGAGAGCCTCGTGCTCGTGGCGGACTCGGATAATCCGGCGCTGGTCCCCGCGTCCAACATCATTTTCGGAGGGACGGGGGCCAATCGCACGATCACCGTCATGCCCGCCGCCAACCTGAGCGGAACCGCGGTTTTGACGATTGCGGTCACCGACGGGTCACTGTCCACCAGCACCGCTTTTGTGCTGACGGTGGACCCAGCGGTCCCGCCCGGCTGGACGGTTTCGGATATGGGACCACTCCCGGCCATCCCGGGAAGCACCACATCTGCCGATGGCGTGTTCACCATTACGAGTGGTCTGGGAGACCATTGGGACGGCGCAACTCCATTTCACTTCGTTTATCAGACAATGTTCGGAAACGGTCAAATCGTTGCGCGGGTGAGCAGTTTTGGCGATCCAACCAGTCCGGAAAAGGCGGGCGTAATGATTCGCGACCTGAGTGCCCCCCGCCAAGGCTATCTGCTGATGGCGCTCACGCCCAACGGCTACTTCCTCGACGCCGAGACGATCCGGTGGCGGAGTCCCCTCCTGCCGCCCGGCCAGAACGTGCGGATTACCCCACCCGCCTTCAGCCCCGATCGCCTGCCGTTGTTCCCACCGCCCGATAATTGGGTCTGCCTACGCCGTCTCTGGAACCGCGTCTATGCCTACTTCTCGAACGACGGCATCAATTGGAGCCCGGCGGGCCCACCCGTGGTCCTCGACCTGCCGCCGACCGTGGCGGTGGGATTGGCAGTCAGTTCGAGCGATCCCGCCCAAGTCCACACCGTCACTTTCGATCACGTTTCCGTGACGCCTTAAACCCGCCGGGAACGGCTGGTGGAATCGCGAAGCAGCGGAGCGTGGCACGGTAAGCGCCCGTCAAAAACCCGCGCCTCCGCCGCGGTCACAGTATGCGGCTTTGTTCACGGTGGACCCAACGCTCAAGCTGGGGTGCCCGCCTTTGCGTTTGACCCGCTTTCGAGCCGGGTCGAGTTTCTGCGGCGAATGAAGCGAGGGCGGTTGGGTTTCCCCGATCGGGCCACCTGCATCGAACATTCCTTTCATGGCAATCGATTTAACCGAGCGTTTCCTCGCCGACACCGCCGGCTGGGAAGCGATGAAACAGGCGCGCGGCCTGCTGGCGGCCAGCAAGGTGCTCAGTTCCAACTGGACCCCGCCCGTGCTCAAAGGCGTGGTTCAGGAAGGCACGATTTCCTACCGGGCGGGACTGGTCATCAAGAGCGAGCGCGACCTCGAAAATCTGTGCACCTGCCGCGCGTCACGCGAGTGGGGCACATTCTGCGCCCACTCGATCGCCGTCGGCCTGCATCATTTGAAACGCGCCGCCGGCGAAGCTGCGTCTGCCGCCGCGCCCGCAAACCGGGCTGCCCAACCCGTCCCCCAAACCACGTCCAAACCCAGGCCGGCCGGCCGGCGATTGCTCCGGGCTGGAGCCGACACCGCAGGTCAGCCCGCGACAATCTTCGTCATTCTGCCGCCGAACCTCGCCGCTGCGCTTGAGCGAGGCAAAGCGATGTTGTGCTTCGAGGGCGAATGGCCTGGCGGGCGCGCGCCACTGAATGCGCTGCCGGCGAACCAGCCGTTTCGTTTTTCGCCGCAGGACGCGGCGTTGCTGGACGCCATCGAACTCCTGGCCGGCGGCGACACGCCGGCAATGCTCCTGATTGGGACGCAGGATTTCGCGGCGCTGTTGCCGCGGTTGGCAGGCCATCCGCGCGTGACGTTTGGCAAGTCCGACGCGGTCACCGTCAGCGCGACACCCTGGCCGCTGCCGTTGAAAGCGACGCTGGAACCGAACGGCGAAATCGTGCTGGCGCTGAAGGCGGCAGGCCGGCTGCCGTTGTTGATCGAGCAAAGCTGGGTCTTCCAAGGCCGAACGTTTCAACCGACGTCGCTGCCGGATTCGTGCAAGCCAGTGCTGCGTGGCCCGCTGCGATTCAAGCGGGCGCAGGTGCCGCAACTCCTCAGCGCCGACTGGCCGCGACTGCAGGTGGCGGGTGGCGTTGAAGCCAATTTCCGAATCGAAGACTTTACGCTGGAGCCGCAGGCGCCCCGGTTCTTGCTGCACCTCACCGGCGGCCTGGCGCAATTGCACGCGCAGCTTCAAGGCGCCTACCGCGGCAGCGTCGTGACGGTGGGAGTGACGGCGGCCGAGGCGGGGTTCTGGCTGCCCGATCCCGATTCGCCGGTGCGTTACGCCACGCGCGATCTCGCGGCAGAACGGGCGGCGTTGGGCCGGCTGTTGCGGGCCGGCTTCGCCGGGCCGGACGACCAGGGCCGCTACCGTTTGCTCGGCGAAAACGCGGTGCTCAACTTCCTGGCCCGCGACTTCCCGCGACTGCAAAAGGAATGGGAGGTGACGCTCGAAGAACGCCTTGAGCGCACCTCGCTGCCGAAACTCGAACGCATCGAACCGCGGTTCGAAATCGCGTCCTCGGGCGTGCAGTGGTTCGACTTTGGCGTGGCCTTCGAGTCGCGCGACGGCCAGAAATTCGCGCCGGCCGAAATTCAGCGCCTGCTGCTTGCAGGCCAGAGCCACGTCCGGCTACGCAACGGCAAGACCGCGCTGATCGACACCGGCGCGGTCGAGGAACTGCAACAAGTCCTCCTCGACTGTGCGCCGGCGCAGCAGGCCGGGCGCTATCGGCTGGCGCAGACACAGGCGGGCTTCCTCGAAGCGACGCTCACGCACCTGGGTTGGCAGGCTAAGGCTTCCACGTCCTGGCGCGAGCGGGCGAGACAGCAGGCTGGGGAGGTCGCCCGCGAATGTCCGCCGTTGGGCGATCTCGAATCGGTGCTGCGGCCGTACCAAAAGGAAGGCGTCGCCTGGCTCCAGTTTCTGCGCGGAAACGGCTTTGGCGGCATCCTCGCGGACGAAATGGGCCTCGGCAAAACGTTGCAGACGCTGGCGTTTTTGCGCAGCACGCGCGCGGAAGCCACGGCGCCCGCCTTGGTCATCTGCCCCACCAGCCTGGTGTTCAACTGGGTGGCGGAGGCGCAGAAGTTCACCCCGCAGCTTAAGGTGCTGGCCTTGCACGGCCCAGACCGGCACACGCGGTTCGACCGCGTCGGGCAAAGCGATCTGGTCGTGACGAGCTACGCGCTGATCCGGCGCGACCTCGACCGCTATCGCGGCTGCGAATTCGACACGGTGGTGCTCGACGAAGCCCAGCACATCAAGAATCGCCAGACCCAAAACGCGCAGGCCGTGAAAGCCGTTCAGTCCCGGCATCGGCTCGTTTTGACCGGCACGCCGCTGGAAAACTCGGTGCTGGATTTGTGGTCAATCTTCGACTTCCTCATGCCGGGCTACCTCGGCGCGGCGAAGGATTTTCGCGAGCGTTACGAATTGCCGATCACGCGCGAAAAGAACGCGGACGCGCAAGCGCGGCTCGCCCGGCGGCTCCGGCCGTTTTTGTTGCGCCGGCTGAAGCGCGACGTGGCGAAAGATCTGCCCGCGAAGCTGGAGCAAGTGGCGTTTTGCGAGCTCACCGACGACCAGCGCGCGGTGTATCGGCAACTCATGGAGGCGGGCCGGCAGGAAGTCCTGGCCGCCGAGCCTGGCTCCGGCAAGTCCCGCATGGTGGCGCTGAACGCGCTGCTGCGCCTCCGCCAGGCGTGTTGCGATTTGCGCCTGCTCAAGCTCGCAAACGCCGACCCCGCCACCGCCTCCGGCAAGCTCGATTTGTTTGGCGAACTCCTCGAGGAAATCCTCGACGGCGACCACCGCGTGCTGGTGTTCAGCCAGTTCGTCAGCATGTTGACGCTGCTGCGCGCGTCGCTCGAGGCCGAGGGGATCGAGTACGCCTACCTCGATGGCGCCACCACGGATCGCGCCGCGGTGGTCACGCGCTTTCAGCAAACGCAGGTGCCGGTGTTTCTCATCAGTCTCAAGGCGGGCGGGGTGGGCTTGAACTTGAGCGCGGCCGACACGGTGATTCACTTCGACCCGTGGTGGAACCCCGCCGTGGAAGACCAGGCCACCGACCGCGCGCATCGCCTGGGCCAGACGCGCGTGGTGACGAGCTACAAGCTCATCGCCCGCGGCACGGTCGAGGAGAAGATTCTCCAATTGCAAAGCAGGAAGCGCGAGATCGTGCAGGCCACCCTCGGCAGCGAAGAAGGATTCGTCGAGGCCCTGAACTGGACCGAAATTCAGGAGTTGTTCGCGGACTGACCATCCGATTTGGGAAGCACATTTCTGTGCACAAAGCCAAACTGGCGCCCTGGAATGACCACTGCTACACCTCCGACAAATCGCACTGGCACACGCTGGAAGTGGCTATTCTACGCGGCCAGCGCAGCCACACTGTCGATCGCGGCCAGGTATTTCCACGTCCAAGACCGGTTGCGTGAAGCCCTGGACTGGATCGGCGACTTCGGCCTTTGGGGAGCGGCTCTGTTCGTGGTGATCTACGCGCTGGCAGCCGTGCTGCTGGTTCCCGGGTCGGTGCTCGCCTTGGGTGCCGGCGCAGTGTTCGGTTTGATCCGCGGCACCATCGTTGTCTCGATCGCGTCCACGCTGGGTGCGACGTGTGCCTTCCTCGTCGGCCGTTACCTGGCGCGGGAGGCGGTGGCGCGGAAGATCGCCAGCAATCCGAAATTCTCGGCCATTGACCGCGCCGTGGCGGACGAAGGCTGGAAGATCGTTCTGCTGACGCGCCTTTCGCCGGTGTTTCCGTACACGCTTTTGAACTACGCCTTTGGCCTGACGCCGGTGAAGGTGGGCCACTATGTCCTCGCCTCCTGGATTGGGATGATGCCTGGGACGGTCATGTATGTGTACCTCGGCACGCTGGCCCAGGCGGGTTTGGGCGAGCGGGCACGGTCGCCGGGCGAGTGGGTGTTGTACGCCGTGGGCTTGCTGGCGACCGTGGCGGTGACGCTTTTCGTGACGCGGCTCGCACGGCGGGCGTTGAGCGGTAGAATTGCCGGTTAAAAGGCGGAGGTGGCCGCGCGCAAAACGCTGCTGCAGTTTAATTCTCGCGTCGCTGCCAGATTCCCGCTAGGTTGTCGGCCATCCTTGGCGCGGCAGGATTGCCCCGCGCCGCGGCTTGACGCATGAAGTACCGGTGGGAGTTCGCCCGCGCACAACCGCTCCTGGCCACCCCCCTGGAGCGGGAACTTGGGGTTTCGCCGCTCCTGGCCCAATGCCTCGTCAACCGCGGTTTGGACGCCCCCGCGCAGGCCGCCGGCTTCCTGCGTCCGCGGCTGAAACAACTCGCCGATCCCGGCCGCGTCCCCAATCTGGACCGCGCCGTCGAGCGCTTGTGGCGCGCGCACGACGCCGGCGAGCCGCTGGTGATTTTCGGCGATTACGACGCCGACGGCGTTACCGCCACGGCGCTGTTGCTCCAAGTTTTGCGCCCGCTGGGCTGGAAGGTCGAGCCGTACCTGCCGCACCGGCTCGATGAAGGTTACGGGCTGACCCGCGACGCGGTGGCGAACTGCCTCCAGCGTTTTCCCGTCCGGCTGCTGCTGGCGGTGGATTGCGGTTCCACGGCCGTCGAAACCATCGCCTGGCTCAACGAGCAAGGCGTGGACGTGATCGTGCTGGACCACCACCAGGTCACGGATCCGCCACCCG
>JAKCAB010000349.1 GCA_021839785.1 bacterium
AAATAGCGCGTGTAAGTCGGATCGGGATCGGGGCAGCCGAGAAGCTGGATTTCCACGACGTAATGCGCTGGTACCATCCGCGTGTAGCTGGGATGGAACTGGCCGTCCAGGCCCTCGGCGGCGAGCGCGTCGCGAATCCGGTCCATGCGGTCGGCGACGAACAAGGCCGGGCCTTCGGCGCGTTTGGCGAGGAAGTAGCGCATCGGCCGGTCGAGCGACCGGGCCATGCGCACGGTCTTGCCGTCGCGGGCGAGCAAGGCGAAGGAGCCGTCGATTTCGCGCACGGCTTGGGGCCGGCCGCTGAGCACGCGGGTGCGGGCTTCTTCCAGGGTGACGTTGTACAGGCGGTTCAGGCTCGGATCGAGCAGGTCCACCACGCGTTCGATGTATTGGTCCATAGGTCAGGGCGATGTGCGGCGAGCGTACGGGCGGGAAACCCGTTTGGCAACCCGCGCCGCGCACAACGTTCGGTCCCCAGCCGCACCGAGATGCCGGAAAACTTCGTTGGTGGGTGAAGGGCGCGCGACCGGATCGAATGCGGGCAATTTATGTCGCAATTGCGACATTTTTTGCACCATCCGGCCGATTGCGGGTGACACCACCGCCCGCCATCTTCGCGCCAGATTCGGGTTCGGAAAAGGCGGGACAAGCCATCGCGTCGCGGTTACGAATGGCTGCGCCGAAGCAAAACACTTGCGCGACATGCTCAAACCCGACCAAACCGTCCTCGTCCTGATCGACATTCAAGGCAAGCTTGCCCAGCTCATGCACGAGCGGGAGGCGCTCTTCGCCAACCTTCAGCGCCTGGTGAAAGGCGTGCAGGCGCTGAGCCTGCCGATCCTTTGGCTCGAGCAATACCCGCAAGGCCTCGGCCCGACCATCCCCGAGGTGGCTGAGCTGTTGCCGGACCTGCGCCCGGTAGCCAAAACGTGCTTCAGCGCGTGCGGCAGCGAGGCGTTCCTGGCGCAACTGACCGGCACCGAGCGCAAACAAGTCTTGCTCGCCGGCATTGAGGCGCACGTGTGCGTCTATCAAACCGCGATGGATTTGCTGGCCGGCGATTACGAGGTCGAGGTCGTTACCGACGCGGTGTCGTCGCGCACGGCGGCGAATCGCGACCTGGGCCGGCAGCGGATGCGTGACGCCGGGGCGCGGTGGACCAGCGTGGAAATGGCGCTCTTCGAGCTGTTGCGAACCGCGGAGGCGCCCGCGTTCAAGGAGATTGCGCGACTGGTGAAGTAGCGAGCTGGGCTGGCGACTTCGATCGCGGCAGCAGAAAGCACAGCGCCGCGCCGACGAACATCCCGGCACCCAGCAAGGCGAACGGCAAATCGGTGCTGCCGGTCTGTTGTTTGAGCGCGCCCACGAAGGCGTTCCCGGCCCAGCCGCCCACGTTGCCGATGGCGTTGACCAAGCCCATGACGCCGCCCACCACGGCGCGCGGCAGCGCTTCGGCGGGCACGGCCCAAAACGCCGCCTGCCCGGCGAACGGCCCTTGAATCGCGACGCACAGAAAGCCGAACGAGAGCCAGAACGAGTATTTCGCCGCGAGCACGCTGCCGATCAGGCCCACGCCGCTCAGCGCGTACACCCAGGCCACGTGCATCCGGCGTTCCTGCCGGCGATCCGAGCTGCGCGAGTTGACGACCATCAGCACCGCCGCTACGAGGTAAGGCACGGCGTAAAGGATGCCGGTTTGCAGGCCGGTGAAATTGTGCCCCGGCGATTTCAGCGCCTCGCTCAAGAAGGTGTTGCAGCCGTAAGCGGCGCAGTTTTGCAGGAAATAGATCGGCACCAGCACGAACACGATCGGGTGGAGCAACGCGCGCCAGAACGGAACCTTGGCCGCGGGTTCCACTTGCTGGGCCTCGCGCGCCAGCGTGGTTTCCAAATGCTCGCGTTCCGCCGCGGAAATCCATTTCGCGCTGCGCGGCGAATCGCTGATCAAGAACCACCAGATGGGCAGCCACAGGAACGGCAGCGCGCCTTCGGCAATGATGGCCACCCGCCAGTTCGTCTGGCCGAGCAACCAACCGGTGACGGGCGCGGCGCCGGCCACCGCCAGCGGTTGGCAAAGGATCCAATAGGCGTTGGCGCGGGCGCGCTCGGCTTTGGGAAACCAGTTGGCCAGGAGCACCAACGTGGCCGGATAGACGCCGCTTTCCGCCACGCCGAGCGCAAACCGCATCCATTTGAACTGGGTGGCGGTGTGCACCAGGCCGCAGCCCACGGCCGCCACGCCCCAGGCAATCAGAAAGAGGCTGATCAACTTGCGCGGACTCCAACGGCTGGCGAGGTAGCCGCCGGGGATTTGCAGCGCGAGGTAACCCCAGAAGAAGATGCCGATGGCGTTGCCCTTGAGCTGGTCGTCCATGCCCAGGTCGCGCATGGCGGTGGACAACGCGGGATCGAAGGCGAGGGCGACGTTGGTGCGATCCACGTACGAGATCGTGTACATGATCAACGCCACCGGGATGATGCGGAGCCACCGCTCTTGGGGAATCGTCTTCATCGGTGTCGGCGGGCTTCCTAACAGCGGCGCGGGCGGGTGTCGATAGCGATGCGCGGACTTCACCCGGATTTCTTGACCACCGTCGCGCACGGCGGGCTTTGACAGTCCGGGCGCGCTGGGGCATGGTGCTGCTCAAGATCATGGAAGAGCACTATCATAACATGGTGGCCTCACCGAACGAGTTGACGCGCGAGCGTCTGGCCGAGGATTTGCGAACGTTGATCCACGACGCCGAGCAACTGTTGAAGTCCGGCGCCGAGGAAGCCGGCGAAAAGGCGGCGGAATTGCGCGCCCGCCTGCAGGCTTCCGTGGACAAGGCCAAGGAAACCTGCAAACGGCTCGAAGAACGCGCGATCGCCGGCGCCAAGGCCGCCGACCGCGTGATTCGCGCGCACCCGTACGAGTCCATCGGCGTGGCGCTCGGGTTCGGACTGCTGCTCGGCGTGTTGATCAACCGGCGCTGAAGCCATGTCTTCCGGCGATCCGCCGACCGGCGGCCTGTTTGACTCGCTCCGCCGGATGTTGGAGGCCGCGGCGGGCCTCGCCCAGCGACGTCTCGAGTTGTTTGCGGTCGAGGCGCAGGAGGAGAAGTTGCGCGTATTGGACCTGCTCCTGCGCGCCACCGCGGTGATAGGGTTGAGTCTGCTGGCCTTAGTGACGGCGACCGCCACGGTGGTCGTGGCCTTGTGGGACACCTCGCCGGTGCTGGTGCTGGTGCTGGTGACGGCGGGCTACGGCATCGCCGCAACCGTGCTGGCGGCAGGCATCCGGCGACGCCTGCGTGAAGGACCGAAGCCGTTCGCCGGAACCATCGAAGAGTTCCGGAAGGATCGCGAATGCTTGGGCAAGCGGAACTAGCTCAACTCGCCGAGTACAAGCGCCGCCTCATCGAGGAGTGCGACCGCGAGCGCAGTGCTTTTCGGCAGCACGGCCAACAGGTGGTCGCCAAGCTCCACTGGGCGGAGCAAATCCACCATCTTTACCAACTGGCCCGGCCGGCGGTTTTGGTGGGAGCCTCGGTGGTGGGCTGGCGCGCGGTTGCGTTGATGTCGCGGGCGGTGCGCCTGCTGGGAGGCGCGTTCTGGGTTTTGAGGCAGGGCCGGCGACTCTTTCGGCGGGCGAAGGCGCGTTAGTTCCGCCGGTTCCGCCGCACATTTCCGGACACCGCCCCGGGTCCACGCGGCTTCGCCGCGCGCGTTCTTCGCCTTCAGACCTCGAGCGCCCGGCAACCGTAATTCTCCGCCGAAACTTCCGGTTCTCCCACCTGCTTCAGCAGGTTTTCCAAAAAGAAGTTGCCCCCAGGAAGCCTGCCCGCGGATGGCGCCAACCCCGGCACGCCTGGCTCGAAGCGCGTTGCCGACGGCTCGATTTCTACCCCCGCAGCTTGACTTCGGTCAAGGCCACCGCCGGGCGGGAACCCTATGAGCCTCGGTATCCCCAAGGGAGCTGGCATGGGATCACGCGTGTCACCGAGGGTTGCCGGCGGCGGCATGACCTGCCGGGTCGTGACCGGGTGATGGACGTAGCCTGGCAACACCGAAGGTTCAAATATGAATGGCTCTGCGGTGGCAGTTGCAATCTTGATGTGTCTTGCCGTCTCGGCGCAGGCGCCTCCGAACGACAACTACGACCAGCGCCGGCCCGTCGGCAATTACGAGTTTCTCGAATCCGCCAACAACGCCCTCGCCACGGAGGAGACCAGCAAGGGCGAACCCCGCCATGCCGGCGCGGCGGCGCAGCATTCGCTGTGGTGGATCTGGACGCCCCCCGACGACGGCTACGCGGTGCTGGACGCGACCAACAGCAGCTTTGCGTCGCGGCTGGGCATTTACGTGGGCAAGCGGCTGCCGGAACTGGAAGGCTCCTCGCCGCAAAGGTTGACGTTGAGCGGCCTGCCGGCCGGACCGGATCATTACGAGTTCCAAGTGCGCAAAGACGCCAAGTATGACCTGGCCGTGGATGGCCGCGACGGCGCGACGGGCGACATCGAACTGCACCTGAAATTGTTCACGCGGCCGGAAATCCTGGCACGGCCGGCCGACCTCATCGTGACGGAGAGCGAGCCGGCCAGCTTCACGGTGCGGGCCATCGGCACGCTGCCCCTGGCCTACCAATGGCAGCATCGCGGCGCGGCGCTCGGCTCCAGCTACACCAATCTTGCGGGTGCGAACTATCCCGGAGCGAACGACCGCGATCTCGCGATTCGCGTGACTTCGACCAACGACGCCGGACGTTACCGCGTCATCGTCAGCAACGCGGTGGGGTCGGTGACCAGCGCCCCCGGCGTGTTGACCGTCATCAGCGCCCCCAAGATCACGACCCAGCCCAAGGATCTCACGGTCGATGTCGGTGAAACCGCCACGTTCACGGCGGCGGCCATCGGCGGCGAACCGCTGTTCTATCAATGGCAGTTCAACGGCGTGGATTTGCCCGGCGAAAACTCCGCCACCCTGACGCTGGTCAACGTGAGCACCGACCAGATCGGGCCGTATCGCATGTGGGTCACCAACGCCGCGGGCAAGGACGTGAGCGCCAGCGCCCGGCTCAACGTGAACGTCAAGCCGCCGGCAGTCACCCGGCAACCGCAGGACCTGGTGGTGATCCTCGGCGACGACGCCGGTTTCGAGACCGAGGGCCGGGGGTACGAACCCATCGACTACCAATGGTGGTTCCGGCCGCGCAAAGGCGGAACGCCGGTTGCCCTTCCCGGCGCGATCGCTCCGGGCGTCTATCTCTATTCGGTGGGCCTGGTGGACGACGGTTTTTATTGGGCGGTCCTGACCAACCGGTACGGCATGACCAACACGCGCGAAGCCTCGTTGACGGTGGAAATCCGGCCGCCGAACGACGATTTCGAGCGACGCCTCGAAGTGTTTCCGGAATGGGCCACGCTGCCGTTGGATGCGAGTTCGACCCGCAAGGTCGGCGGCTTCAACAAGCATGGCACCGCGCAGCCGGGCGAGCCGCCGCACCACGGCCAGCCGGCGGCCCATTCGGTCTGGTGGAGTTTCACGCCGCCCACCAACGGGGTGATCACCGTGGACCTGGCGGCGAGTTTCCCGCCGGTGCTGGGCGTGTACACCGGGGCAGCCGTGAACGGGCTGGTGGCCGTCACCAACGGCACGACGAAGGTTACGTTTCTGGGCAAGCAGGCGACCGAGTACGGCTTCGCCGTGGACGGCGCGGAGGGCAAATTCAGCCCGAACGTCGCTGACACCAACATCGCCCTGACCGTGTCGTTCCACCCGAAGTACGGCGGGCCGGTGATCGTGACGGAGCCGGAAGACTTCTTCAATTTCCTGGGCGGGATCGACCTCGTTCCGGGCGGCGACGGCTGCCGCGATTTGGCCTTCCTGGTCGAGGCGTTCAGCGTGGACGGTTTCGTGCGCTACCAGTGGCAATTCAAAGCCGCCGGCGCCTTGAGCTTCCAGAACCTGGCCGGGCAGACCGGCTCCCGCCTGGCCTTGACGAACGTGACGGCGGCGGACGCGGGCGAATACCGCGCGATCGCGTACAACCTCCAGAACCAAAGCGCGACCAGCCGGGTGGCCACGCTGACCGTCAACGTGCGGCCCGCCCTGTTGCCGGGTGGCGATCCCACCAACATGGTCGCCGAGGCCTGCGGCACGGTGACGAATCGCGTTCTGGCCGAGGCGTGCGGCGCCTTGAGCTACCAATGGCGGCTCCGGGAGACGCCCCTGCCCGGACAGACCAACGCGCAACTGGTGCTCTCCGGCGTCTCGCCCGCCGAGGCCGGCCCGTACGACGCGATCGTCGGCAGCCCAAACGGGTCGATCACCAGCCGCGTGGCCCAGTTGACGGTGACCGTGACCCCGGCCATCGCGCGCCAGCCGGCGGATCAGAACCTCAAGGACGATTGCACGGACGCCCAATTCAGCGTCACCGCGAGCGCCCGTTGCCCGCTCGCGTACCGGTGGCGCAGAAACGGCGTGCCGATCTCCGCGCAATTGAACCCCACGGCGACCAACGCCGTGCTGGTCTGGCCCCGTCCGGGGCCGGCCGACGCCGGCGACTTCGACGTCGTCGTGGCCACCGATTTCGGGGCGGCCACCAGCCAGGTGGCCAGGCTCACGGTGAACGCCGGCCCGTCCATCGCGCGCCTGACGCTCAACACCAAGGAAGTCACCGGGGCGCCGCCGTATCCCGACCCGGTCCGGGACTGCGCGGCGGTGTACCTGGAAGCGACGATCAACCGGAGTTGCTCGCCCCTCGGTTTCCAGTGGCGCCGGAACGGCCTCGCTCTGCCCGGCGAGACCAACCGGTTCCTCGCTTTCACGGCCAGCGTCGAGTCCGCGGCCGACTACACCGTGGTGGTCACCAATGCCGGCGGCAACGCGACGAGCGTGGTCGCGCGGTTGACCGTCGATGCCCGCCCGCTGGTGACCGCGCAACCGTCGGCGCAGCGCTTGCTGGCCGGCGGCGCCTTCACGAACCAACTGGCCGTCGCCAGTTGCAGCGAAGTCGCGTATCGCTGGCAGTTTCGCAGGACGCCCGCCGACGCGTTCCGGGACATCCCGTTGGACGCCCGCCATCGGTTGACCACCAACGGCTGGTTGATCGTTCAAGGCGCTCAAACGAACGAAACCGGTTATTATCAGGCGCTCGTCAGCAACACCCACACCAATGCCGTCAGCGACGCCGCGCTGGTGCGCATCCTCGTGCGCCCGCCCAACGACGACTTCGCGAACCGCATCGATCTGGGCCAGGTCGAGGCGGTGACCGTGAGAGGGTTCAACGAGATGGGGACCGCCGAAAAAGGCGAGCCCGACCACGCCTACCAGCCGGCGCAGCACTCGATCTGGTATTCGTGGACGGCGCCGTTCCCCTGCCTGGCCACGGTGGACTTGAGCGAAAGCGACTTCGACACCGTTTTGGGCGTGTACACGGGCGGCACGGTCACGAACCTTTTCACGGTGGCGTTCGATGACGACGGCGGCCGGGACCACCGCAGCAAGGTCAGTTTCCTGGCCGGCCCGAACCA
>JAKCAB010000058.1 GCA_021839785.1 bacterium
CGGTCACGACCGCGCCCGCCGCCGCCGTCGCGCCGACGCCGGCACCGGTCCGCACCGCCGCGCCGGCTCCGGTTTTGCGCGAAGCCGTCCAGCCGGCTGCCGCTGCGCCGGCGGTGGCGACCGCACCCGTGATGCCGGTGGCGGGCGATCTCGCGGGCTACTGGAACGCCGTCCTGGATGGCGTGACCCAGACCAGTCCTTTCCTGCGCAATTACCTGCTCAAAGGCTTTGCCGTGTCGCTCGAGCGGGAGTTGCTCACCGTCGGTTTTCCTCCGGCCAGCGCGCATTTCCTGCCGCTCATCGACAACACCAAGAACCACAAACTGATCGTGGAAGTGCTCAAGGCGGTGGGCTTGAAAGACCCGCGGGTGAAGTTCGTGCAGCGCGACGCTCCGCCGCCGGAAGCGCCGCCCGCCGTCGCGCCTGCAACACCCGCGTCGCAGCCGGCTCAAGCAGCACCACCGCCCGCCGCGCCCCCGGCTGCCACCGCAGCGCCGCAGGCCGCCGAGGCTGCCCCGGCCAGGCCGGCGAAAGCCACGATGACGCGGCTCGATCCCAACACTTTCAAAGACGACCCGTTGATCAAGGAAGCGGTGGAGATTTTCAAAGGCCGCATTGCCCAGGTGGTTGCCCCGGCGTCCCAATCCTCCTAAGCTCCCGTCCATGTCGAGCATCGGCAAACTCATGAAACAGGCTGCGCGGATGCAGCAGCAAATGGAACAGGTGCAGGCGCAACTCGCCCAGCGCACGGTCGAAGCGACCAGCGGCGGGGGCATGGTCAAGGTCACCGCCAAGTGCGACGGCACCCTTGCCGCCATCAAGATCGACCCGCAGGCCATCAATCCGGCGGATGCGCAAATGCTCGAAGACTTGGTGCTCGTGGCGGTCAACCACGGCCTTTCCCAGGCCAAGGAACTCGCCGCCGCCGAGATGGGCAAGGTCACCGGCGGCCTGGGCATGCCCGGCATGATGTGAGCCGCCGGCCGGTGACCTACCGCGCTGGCGTCTGGCTGCAAGCCCGCGAGCTACCCCATGTTCCTTCCGACTGCGATCGCCGAGTTGATCGCCGCTTTGGGCCGATTGCCCGGCATCGGTCCGCGCACGGCCGAGCGACTCGCGCTGCACCTCGTGCAGACGCAGGCCGACGACGTTCGGCAGCTCGCCCAGGCATTGGTGACGGCCCGCGAGCGCATCAGCCTCTGCTCGACCTGCGGCGCGCTCACGGAGACCCAACCTTGCCCGTTGTGCGCCGACACCCGCCGCGACGCCGCCTTGCTGTGCGTGGTTGAGCGGCCGGTGGACATTTTGCTGGTGGAAAAGGCGGGCAGCTATCGCGGCCGATACCACGTGCTGGGCGGCAAGTTGTCCCCGCTCAACGGCGTCGAGCCCGATGACCTGCGAATCGCCGAACTCGAAGCGCGGCTGGGTCGCGAGCCGATCCGCGAAATCATCCTGGCGCTGCCGACCGACGTGGAAGGCGACGCCACGAGTCATTACCTGGCCCAGCGGCTTGGTCCGCGCGGGGTAAAGGTCACGCGCATCGCCCACGGCCTACCCGCCGGAACCGGCCTGGAATTTGCCGACGAATTGACCTTGAGCCGCGCCCTCGAAGCCCGGCAGGCGCTGGGCTGACGCCACGGCGAGCGCGAAACCCGAAATCCGAGACCCGAATCCCCACGCCCCACGCCTCAAGCCACGTCTTTTTCCCATGCCCACGCCCAAAGCCGTCATCTTCGATCTTGGCAAAGTGCTGCTCGACTTCGATTACGCCCTGGCCATCCGGCGGCTCCTGCCGCGGTGCCGGGTCTCGCTGGGCGAATTGCGCCGGGTGCTCACGCTGGACAGCCTGTTGCTCGACTATGAGACCGGTCTGGTCAGCACGCGGGATTTCTTTCAACGGCTCAGCCAGGCCACGGGTTATCAAGGCAGCCTCGAGGAGTTCAGCGCCGGCTTCGGTGACATCTTCACGCCGATCGAACCCATGATCGCGCTGCACGCTGAGCTGCGCGCCCGCGGCGTGCCCACCTACATTTTCTCGAACACCAACGAGCTGGCGGTGCAATTCATCCGCGCCCGGTTCCCGTTCTTCGCGGATTTCGACGGCTACGTGCTCTCTTACGAGCACCGCACGATGAAGCCGGCGCCGGGCATGTACGAAGTCGCCGAGCAACTGAGCGGTCTGCGGGGCGCCGACTTGTTCTACCTGGACGATCGCCCGGAAAACGTGGAAGCCGGCCGGCAACGCGGCTGGCAGGGCGTGATTCACACCAGCCCCGCCGAATCGCGCGCCGCGCTGGAGCGAACCGGCATTTTGAGCCGTGCCGGCTGAGATCGCGCCCGACGACGCGGCGCGCCGGCTTCCCAGCCGGCTTGGTGTCCTGCACACGCGGCGACGTGGGAATGTCAGCTTCCGGGCGGCTTGGCGAATGCACGAACCCACAGCCGGTCACAGACCGGCGCTCGATTCGGCCGGCAGTTCGCGCGTTTCGCGACCTTACGGCGTTCCGTTCAGCGTGGCTTTCAGTGCCGCGGCCAGCCGCTCGTATTGCGGCAGGTGGTTGTAGAGTTGGGCCGAAATGCGCAGGAGCCGTTTCGGAGCCGCGGGCCACGGAATGACGGGGACTTCGATGCCGTGCCGGCCCAACAGTTGGTCCTGGAGGGGATCGAGGTAAAGCGGCGATTTCGGGGGCGTGGTGTTGGTCGAGTCCGGCAGCGGAAAGGCTGCGAGGGCGCCAATCATCTCGTCCGGGCACGGCGCTGGCAGATCGAGTGCGCGGCAAAGCACCTGCCGGGCTTTCAACGCAAGCTGGCGGTTGTGCCGCATCACCGCCGGCCACCCGCCGGGCAGCCGTCCGCCCATGAATTCGATCGCTTTCGGCACCGCGAGAAACGGCGAGGGATCGTCCGTTCCCGTCCAGCCGAACTCGATTTGGAACCGCGAGCGGTCGGTCCGCGGCGAATTGGCGCCGTGACTGATCGTGAGCGGGCGGATGGCGGCTTGCAGGTCGCGGCGGACGTGGAGGAAGGCGGCGCCTTTGGGGGCGCAGAGCCACTTGTGGCAATTGCCGGTGTAATACGCGGCGCCCAGCGAATCGAGGTTGAGCGGCACCATGCCGGGGGCGTGCGCGCCGTCCACGAGGGTTTCGACGCCGCGCGCGGCGAGCTCGTGCACGAGCCGTTGGATCGGCAGGACCAGCGCGGTCTGGCTGGTGACGTGGTCCAGCAGCGCAAGCCGCGTTTTCGCCGTGACGCGGCCGAGCACGGATTCGACGACCTCGTCCGCGCTCGCGAGCGGGAAAGGCACCTCCGCCACGACGATCCGGGCGCGGTTGCGCGCGGCCACGAAGTTCAAGGCGTTCCGGCAGGCGTTGTATTCCTGATTCGTGACCAGCAATTCGTCGCCGGTCTTGAACCGCAGCGAGCGCAGGACGGTGTTCACCCCGCTCGTGGCGTTGGGCACAAAAGCAAGGTCGTCCGGCTTCGCGCCCACAAATCCTGCCAGCGCGGCGCGCGCGGCGTCGAGCAAGCCTTCGAGGTCGCGCACGAAAAACTGGATCGGTTGGCGTTCGAGGCGGTCACGGATCGTGCGCTGAAATGCCAGCACTTCCCGCGGGCAACTCCCAAACGAGCCGTGGTTCAGGAAAGTGACACGCGGGTCGAGCGGCCAGAGCGCGGGATCGGCGGCCGGACCTTGCTGGCGCATGTCAACCCTTTGACGAGATGTTGCGGGCTGGCTCATCGGAAGAGTTCCAGCAACTGCATCGGCTCGGTGGTGGTCGCCGGATACTTCGTCGGCTGCGAGCCGAGCAACTGGCCAACGAGCACATCCAACTGGGCGAGCTTACCGGTGACCAACCGCCGGGCCTCGGCGCGGGCAGTGGCGACGGGCGTCAGCATCTTGGGCACAAAGGGCAGCAGTTCCTCCCGGGCCTGCCGGGCGACTTCCGCGATGCGCTGGTGCAAGGATTTCTTCGGGTCAAATATCGGGATGGCACACGCCTCGAACGGGCGGCGGTGGATATGGCGTTCGCCCATCAACCCCTGCGGTTGGTAGGGTTTGATGGCTTCGTTGACGACGGACGAATTCAGGACGCCGATGAGGTAGAGCGCCTCTTCCTCAGTCGCGGCGTAGTAGCGGTAGCAGACGTTTTCAGCCACAAAGCCACGGGTGGGAATGCAGCCAACTGATCGGACTTCTCGGTTGGTGACTAGGGCCGCGGATATATTTGTGCCCGAACTATTGTAGATGACGACGAACTTCGCGCGCGGGTTTTGCCGGGTGAGCAGGCTGCCGTAGTCAAGCCGGTTTTGAAAACTCTGCTTCGGGTCTTTCCGGTTTTGGTTCCATCGGCGTTCAGCCTCGCCGAACCAATCGCATGCCTCGACATGATTCCTGCTCAAAGGGTAGCTGGCATCAACCATCTTCATGTCGCCGTGCGAAGTCTGGATTAGTGGCAATGCCACAATACTGAGTTTGCGAACCACAAAGGGCATGAGGTTCTTGGACAAGACGGTAGCATAGAGATAGTCGGCGTTTACCTGTCCCTTCATTCGGAAACGCCATTCAGGCTTGGAGTCTTTCCATGCCTCCTCAGCCGTCTGGAGCATTGGTGCCTCTCGGATCGGGGGCGTGTCCGGTTGCGGTTCCACAAAGCAAGCACAGCGAGGGTACAGGCTGGCTCCGTTGAGAAATTCCTCAAAGTAATCGGATTGTGGGCGCACTTCGCCGAGCAGCCTGAGCACTCCGTTTTCGGAGCCGAGCGTGCTTCGGGCAGATGCCAGACTCGCGTTTCGAGTCCTCAACGTGCCCGACCAGGAAACTAGTGGAATGTCCTGCTGCCGCGCTGATTGGTCGCGGATGACGACGCAGGCGCGCACGTTGAACAGCGGAGTGACCCCGGTTAAGTCATGAACTTTGGTGAAACCAAGACGCTGAAACCCGACGTGCTGTTTGGCGGGCAGAATGGCAGTCTTGGGCAGTACGAAGGCGATGGTACCGTCCGGTCTCAGGAACTCACGCTGGCAATGGACGAAGAAAAGTGTCGAAGTGTCCATCTGCGTAAACAGCTTCACGTCGGTCTTGGCGAGAAGTCCGTAACTGAACGTGAGGTCCTTGATGCGTTGCTTGTAACTTTTGTCCTTCACGTAACGCAGCGAGAGCCACGGCGGGTTGCCGGCGACGCAATCCACCTTCTCCCGGCGAAGAAAGACGGGGCGGTAAGCATTCTTCAAGATATAGGCCCAAACCGTATTCCGCCGTTGCTGCTCTAGTTTCGCGAAGAGGCGGAAGTTCTCACTCCAATACATGCGCTGCGTCTCCGGGAGTTGGGTGACAATGGTATGGGCTGCTTTTTCTGCCCCGGAGCGTAGGCTTTCGTTCGTCACTGAGCGGTGAGCCAAGGCACTCAATTGGTCAATCAGGGCATCAAGATCTTCAGTTTCCGCCGTAGCCAATGGAATGTGAAAGACCCCCACGTCGCCAGCCGGCACCTGAAGCACACCCTTCTTCACGTCCACGTCGCTCATCAACGTGTCCGCCATGTAAACGCGCAGACTTACGCCGCGCCCAAGTGTCTTTGCGGGTTCTTCCAGACTCAGCAACAAATTCGCCTTCGCCATGAGCACGGCAACCGGGTGAATGTCGAGGCCGATGATTTCTTCCAGCACTTTCTTAGCGAGCTTCTTTCCCTTGAGGCCGGATGCCTTGAGCCGTTGCACCGCAGCAAACAGAAAGCCGCCGGAGCCGCAGCTTGGGTCCAGCAGTTTGCCGCCTTGGTAGCCGATCTGTTCGAGCGTCAGTTCGGCCAGCCAGTCAGGCGTATAGTACTCGCCCAAGTCGTGACGCTGGTCCGGGTCCACCAAGCCCTGGTAAAGCTCTTTGAGAATGTCTTCGTCCAGCTTGGCGAAGTCATAGACGCGCAAACTGCCGAGCAGTTGATGGACGAAGTCGCAGAAGCCCGCCTCACTGGGAGTGTCCAGCGCCCACGAGAAGAAGTCTGGTTCGGCTAGGTTCTGGATGCCCAGCGCGCGGAAGAATTCGCCGTCCACCAAACCGCGAAAATCCTTTGCCTTTGCAACTTGGACGGGCGCGAGCGCGGCGGCCACGATGGCGCGCGAGACCGTCACGAGATAGGTGTGTTTAAGGAAAAGCGTGCGGTCGCCGAGCGGACTGCCGTACACCTTGGCCAGAAGGGTATTCCACTCGCGGAACTTCGTTTGCACCGTGCTGTCTGTGGCCACGGCGTCGTAGAGCGCGCCGAGATGGCGAAGGCTGGCGTTGAAGACCGCGCTGTGCTGGCCCAGGCGGACTACGATGTCACCGCTCGTCGGCGCGAGCCGCTGGCCGGTGAAGAAGACTTGGTCGAGATGCCGGAAGGCATGGAGCGGTTGCTCGGCCTCCAACGCGAAGCCACTGATGAGCCGGACGCCCGCCTGCTGAGATTCGTAAAGATAGACCTCGAAACGCAGGCCGTCGGTGACAAGGCCGAGGTAGTCCAGCGGATGGCGCTGGGCCTCGAAGTACTTCTTCAGCTCGGCCTGGGCGTCAGCGCGCTCGCGCTCCAAGTCGGTTTTGACCTCGATGATCAGGTGTCGCCAGAAGGCATCGATGCGGCCAGCCACTTCGGCTGCCTTGATCTTACGCTCCAATTCCACTTCGGCGCTTTCGATGCCAAAAGCTTCGCGCAGGAAGTTCAACAGCAAAGCGCGACGCTGGTCATGGTGGCCGCCCTGCTTGATGACACCTTGAATCTGTTCGCAGTAGCCGGCGAGGATTCGCGGGAACTCCGGACAATAGGGCAGGACGTTTGTCAGCATGGGTTAATTCGCTTCCCGAGAGCATGAACGGAAGGGCTCGGTTCGTCCACGGTCTTGCAGAGAATGGGGCCTGCCATTGCCAAACTCCTACACCGCAATCGGCGCCTTGATGGCCGGGTGGGGATCGTAGCCGACCAATTCGAAGTCCTCGAAAACGAAGTCGTGGATGCTCGTGCGCGCCGGGTTGAGTTTCATCGTCGGCAGCGGACGCGGCTCGCGGCTGAGCTGGAGTTTCGCCTGCTCCAGGTGGTTGGCGTAAAGGTGAAGGTCGCCGAACGTGTGCACGAAGTCGCCAGGCTGAAGGCCGGTGACTTGGGCGACCATCATCGTGAGTAGCGCGTAGCTGGCGATGTTGAACGGCACGCCGAGGAAGATGTCGGCGCTGCGCTGGTACAGTTGGCAACTCAGCCGGCCTTCGCTTACGTAAAACTGAAAAAGACAATGACACGGAGGCAGTGCCATGCCCTCGACTTCGCCCGGATTCCAGGCCGTGACAATGAGGCGGCGGCTGTCGGGGTTGCGCCGGATTTGTTCGATCACCTGGTTGATCTGGTGGATCGAGCGGCCGTCGGCGGTGCGCCAGTCGCACCATTGCGCGCCATAAACGCGGCCGAGGTTGCCGTCGGCGTCGGCCCACTCGTTCCAGATCGTGACGCCGCGTTCCTGGAGCCAGCGGACGTTGGTGTCGCC
>JAKCAB010000667.1 GCA_021839785.1 bacterium
GTGCCCTCCAGGTAATCCCAGCAATTGTCCATGAAGGTGAGCCCGCGGTCGATGGCGGTGCGGATGAGGCGCAGACTGTCCGGTTCCTCGCGCGGAGTGCCGATGTGAAAGCCGCCCAAGCCGAGGGCCGAGACCTTTTCGCCTGTCCGGCCGAGCGGGCGGTAGAGCATGTCGCCGGATCGAGTTTCGGCGGCGAGCGCGCGGGCGCCGGCGCCCAGCGCGAGGCCGGTGGCCGCGACCGAGCGGACAAACTCGCGTCGGCTCCAGCCTCCCAGGTTGTTCTCAAAGGATGGGTGAATCATAGGTAGATTAGCGCACTACACTCGCACACCGCGGCGCCGCCGCAAGCGGCACGGCAAGCCCCCCGGCAACGACTGTCGCCCACAGCCCATTGCCAATCCGGTCCTTGATCGCATCGCCGATGGCCTCCACCGGGTTGAGTTCCGGACTCTATGGCGCCAACGCCACCGGCTGCACCCGCGGAGGGTACGTGGAGGACCGTTCTCCCGCGCCCACTTGACCGCGTATGATAAAAACGCTCCGAATTGGGGCTCGCTCGCGGAGGCAGGCTGGAACCATCACGCATTGCGCAAAGGTCGAACTGTTTCTCGCGGGTCAGAGCCAGGGCCGCAAGACGATGAAGAACAACTCGCACCTGGAATGGAAGGTCAAGTACGAGCCGGACACGCGCCTGGCGCGCGGCTACAAGCGCGGCCAGGAAATTCTCACCGCCAAGGTCGAAGCCACTGGCGATCCGGCTGCCGTGCAACTCACCCCGAACCGCAGCACGGTCAACGCCGATGGCGAGGACGTTTCGGTCGTCACGGTTCAGGTCAATGCCGCTCAAGGCCGTCATCAACTGGCTGACCGGCATGGTGCGTTGCTCGATCAACGCCACCGCATCGCGAGTGAGGAGGCACAACCCGTCAATGAGCGGAGCTTCAGCGGTCACCAGACTCGGAGCGCGAGCGGACCGGTTCCCGGATTTGCGAAAGGACCCGGCACCGGATGCGCTTGGCTGCGTTTCTTGCCGAAGTAATCCGTGTCGATCTTCAGTGGAGAACCGTCGGCGTTTTCGTAAGGCAGCCCCGGAATCTTCGCCTGGCCGAGCAGAGCGGTCGTGACGAGCGTCGTGCTGGCTTTCTTCAACTCTGGCCCGAGGTTGAGGCGGAGCACGAACCGGTCGCCCTGCTGCCCGAGTTTCACCTGGGGATCACTGGCCGCCAGCACCCGCGCGTTCCTCTCTTTGCCGTAAGGTTCCGCCCCGTGGTAGTAAATGTTGCCGCCGGTTTGGAGTGGCAGTTCGCGCGTGTCGTATCCCCACAGCCCAAAGCTGCTGATCCACTCAAGATTCTTTCCCGTGGGCCGACGAGCGCCCGAGGCAGACTCGCCGTTGCCGACAAAGAGGTTGTTGTAGAACCGGTCGTCGCCGCCCTGGATGTTGACCAGGCCGGCGACGGTCGTGGAATGCGCCGGATGGTAGGGCGTCTCGCGGCTGGGCTCCGGTCGATTGGCGATTTTTCCGGCGAACAAATTGTGCGCGTAGGCCCCGCCCTCCGACATGTCCAGCAGGCTCGTCGGGGAGAGGAACAAATTGTTGTCCACCAGGAACGGCCCGTGGTCCACCTCGACGAACAAGTCCTGGCCGGCGTTGTCGTGAAACAGGTTGCCCGAGACGCGCGTGCCCTGCGCCATCCAGTCCAGCCAGAGTCCCAGACAGGTCCGGTAGATGTGATTGCCGCGGATCGTGGTGTCGATGGCCGCGTGGAACTTGATGCCCGCCATCTCGGCTCCGCCAAACAACCGCCGGACGTGGATGTCATGAATGACGTTGCCGGTGACGGTGCTGAACGCCGCGCCCAGGCTGCCGACGATGCCGGCCTGCTCGCAATGCGAGATGCGGTTGTTGCGCACGAGGTGGTGGCCGATGTTTTCCTTCGTCCAGGCGATGGCATGGGCCTGGGCGCGCTCGATGGTCTTGACGTAGCCCTCGGCGGTGTTGGCCGAGGTATTATCATACTGGTCGCCGTATTTGCCGAGCGTGATACCGGAGCAAACCGAGTGGCTGATCACGTTGTTCTCGATGATCCAACCCTTGCTCCAGTGCGTGCCGATCAAACCAATCTGTTCCGCCGTCGGTGGGGCCCAGGGCGTCGCGGCCTGGCGCATCGTGAAGCCGCGCACGGTGATGAAGTTCCGGCCCGGCTGGTCCGGATAAAACACGGTCTGGCGCACGTTGATCTCGACGAGTTGGTCGTTCGGCTTCACGCCTTTGAACTGCGCCCAGATCGTGGTGTTCGTCGCGTCCACCTGCGCAAACCACAGTTGCGGATTCAACGCGGACGGCCTCTGCGCTTTGAACACCAAGCACAGCGTGTTGACCCCGCTGACGGGTTTGATTTTGGTTTTGAAGGAAGACCACGACTGCCACCCGCCCGTGTTCGGGACCAGGCACGTTCCCAGAAGTTCACCGTCCGGCGCGTCCAATCGAAGCTCGATGATCCCGCCCTCCGTGGCGGACGCCGCGCGAATCTCCATCTGCTCAGTGCGCTGGCCGAAGTCAATCCGCGCATAGCGAACCCAGTCGCCGTGCGCGATAAAGCCAAGGCACTCGCCGCCCTCCGAGCACGGCGCGTTTTGCGTACCACGCGTGGCGGCAAAACGGGTCGCTGGAATCCGACCGGCGTTTCCACCTCTGTCGCCGCGGCGCAGCCAGGCCACGTTCAACAGATAATCCTGGCCTGCCTGGGTGAGCCATGCCGGCGCCGTGCCCGCGGACATCAGCACTTCGTCCAATTTGGCCGCCTCGGTCAGCCAGTCACCGTCCAGATAGACCGCGCCGGTGTGATGATCGCGGCCCTTGCGGTCGAACCAGTCGCCGCGAATCAGGTCGCGGTAAGGATTGAAGCTGCCGAACAAGGAATTGGGCAGCGTCACCTTCCACACGTCGTCCCGGACCTTCACCCAGCCTTTGATGACCTCCGAGCCCTTGATCTCGACCTTCTCGCCGCGTGCTGCCTGATAGACGATGCGCCTGGCGTCGGACTCGCCACCGCGCGGTGGGTTGATGCGCTCGCGATAGACGCCCGCATGAACCGTGATGACGTCGCCCGGCTGCGCGAGGTCAGCGGCGCGCTGGATCGTGCGCAATGGCGCTGCCTTCGTTCCGCGATTGTCGTCGTTGCCGGTGGTGGCAACGTGGAATTCGGTTGCCTGGGCGAAGGAGCCAAGCAAGCCGAGCCACACCAACCCAAATGTGGATCTGAGCAGTTTCGCTGTGCGGTTCGCATTCATAGATGGTCTGCAGGAAATCAGGTCAGGCGCTCCCCCGGCATTGGCAGGGTCAAGGCGTTCGGTCAAGTGCAAGTGCGAGCGCCAGCGCCAAACCACCAGGCCAGCACTGGCCTGCATCCTTGGCAAGCATGGATGCGAAGCTGACAAGACTCGGGCCGTTGCTCCAAGCGGAGTCCACGAGATCGTCGTTTTGCCGCCGGATTATTCACGATCGAAGTGCGTTGACGCTACCCGATCACGATGACTTCGTGGTCCAGGATGGATTTGATTTCAATCCGACACCGGCCCGCCGTCCGCAAGGCAGCGACTGTCTTTCCAGTGACCAGAAGACGCGCGTGTTTGTCGTGCACCTGGGTGGGCAGTTTCAATTGCACTCGCAGCGGTCCGACGGGTATCAACTCGTGTACCGGCTGGCGCCAGGTGCCGGCGCTGGTCAGGTTGACCAGATGCAGGATCAGCCTCCCAGGCTGGCGGCAGAGGTGGCAGTCAATCAGGCCGGGACCTTCGACGGCGAGCGGGATGTCATCCCTGGCGGCCCAGCGGATGAGGTTCGCCAGCAGGTCGCCGTGGTCCGGCAGGTTGTCGCGCGCGAAACGGCGGTCCAGATCCGCCGGCAGAAAGGCAACGCGCCCGCCGCCGGCGGTGGAGTTCAAGATCAGGCCGGGAATGTCCGTCTTCGGCTCGCGCATCCAGGCCGTTTCCGGCGGGTAAATCGGAAACGCCGGGACAAAAGTCGCCAGCACCTGCGCCCCCACGTCCACCTGGAGCGGTTCCAGCACACCGCCAAACGGAAGGATGTCGGTTTCCTCAAAGCCGCGCAGCACCGCGTGACGCTGGCCGGTGACGGCGGGTTCACCAGCCACGTGGGGGCCATCCACCACGGCACGGCGCTCGGGGATGAGTCGCAGATAGGAGTGAGCCGTGTCGTTCGCGCTCCTCCTCCGTCTGGCGTTGTCGCTGGCAGACTGTGGGTCGGCCACATGCGCGCCGAACAGATCGGCCAGGGCGAAGTCCGCCCGCGGATCGCCCCATTGGTTGAAGAGCGTGCTCTCGCCCGTGGCCAGCAAGCCGCCGCCGCGCTCGACGAAGCGCCGCACGCTGGCGACTTGCGCGTCGGACATTGCGCCGAGATTCGGGAGCACGAGCACGGAGAATTGGGAGGCGTCGCGATCGAGGTGATCGACATGCACCGGCAGGTAGGGAATCCGCGCCCGGATGAGCGCCTGGGTGATGCCGCGCCACGGCAACTCCACCAACAGTTCCGCATCGTCGCGGCCAAAGAAGTCGGTGTTTTGCTGCGACCATACGACGCCCACCGTTGCGATCGGCTGCCGGTTCACGAAAAATTCCTCGTTGGCCTTGTGCCAGCGATAGACCGGCTCGGCAGAGTGGTACAGGCGCCGGTCTTCGTGGTAGGCGCCCACGTAGTGCCACCACGGCTGCAGTCCGCCGGCGATGCCGTCGAGCATCCACAGGCGCGCCTCGGCGGGCGGTTTGCTCGCCAGCCGGAACGCGAGGCGGCGCGGCCTTGTCGGCCAGGTTGAACTCGCGTAGCGCGGCGGTGATTTCCTCCGCTGAGAGTCCGGTAGCCGCGTGGATCTCCGCCAACGTGAACCGGTGAAAAACCACCATGTTTTCCAGCCAATATCGCAGCTCAGCTTCGTCGGCAGGACGACGGGATTCAGCGTCCGCTTCTGTCGCCGCAGCCCGCGGCGGAGCTTGGGCGAGCTTGCCCCGCCAGAATTGCTCGGCCTCGCGCAGCGGTTGCAGGACCTCCGCACGTTGTTGCGGGTTGTCCAGCTTGAGCGAAGCGATGCGCTCGCGGACCCAATCCGCGAAGAACTGCGCCGACTCGCGCTGCACCGGTTGCGGCTGGCGGCCGATCTCCACATACCACGGACCGGTGGAGGCAAAGCGGAACGTGTTCGTCACGTCCGCGATCGCGCGCACCAGAAACCAACCGCTCTCGTGCAGCTCGATGGTTTGCGGCAACGCAATACGTTCCACGCGGCCGTTGCGAACCAGTTCCACGGCCGCGATCGGATCACGCGAATCAAGCTGGGCCTGAAGCTGGATTTGCACCGGGCTGTTGCTCTTGAAGACATGACCGGGCCACTGGCCGTTGGCACGACAGCGAAGCAGCGGACCGTTGGAGACGAACACGTGCCCGGCTCGCAATCCCTCCCACCACTTTGGGTACGTCAGTTCGCCGGCCACGTCTAACGCGACCAACTCTACCGGGATCGCCGCCGCCCGCCCTGCGTGGCAGAGCAGCAGCCACGCGCACACAGCGCCCAAGACCTTCAACCGCATGGCAGGACAGAACATGGTGGGAGTCGTTGATTTGCCTCGAGAAACTCAACCTTTCGCGGCATCTCGCCCCGCTCGTCCGGCCGCCGCCAGGTTGGCCAGTTGCATCTCGGAATATTTGCGCGAGAGGATCAGCCCGTCCGCGCCGGCCTTCAGCGCGGCGGTGACGGCGGCGTAGGTGTCCTCGGCGGAGGCCTGGCGGCTATTCTTTCCGGTGGGGATGCCAATGTCGATTCCGGGAAGCACCTTGCACTGGCCTTGCACGCCTGCGCGCGCGCGCCGGGTTTCGCGAAAGACATAGTCGGGGGTAAGTCCCGCCGCGGCGAGTTGGTCGAGCTTCGCCTCGTCGCCGTAGTTCAGCAGGTGGTTGTTGAACCGGAGCAACTCCTCCTTGGGCACGTCACGGAAGACCGTCGAGCCCACATTGCGGATGAAATTGGCGTACCGTTCGCCGCCGCAGTTGTTATAGACGACCACCTTCAGGAAGTCGGCCTTGGTCGCCAGGTCGGCGTAGCGGCGCGTGGCGCGGAAAAGGGGATTGAACGAGTTGACGTGCTCAATATGGAAACCGACCTCCAGGCCAGGCCGGGCCCGCTTCACGGCGGCGTTGACCTCGGCCAGCACCCGGTGTTTCGCGGCGTCGAACAACCGGTCCCAGGCGATGATCTCCGGCCACTCGACAAGCAGCCGCCAGAACTCCACGAAGTAACCGTCACTCGGCCGCTCACCCTTGAGCGCCGCCTGGACGAACTGGTCAAGCTGCCGGTAGCCCTGCCGGACGCGCGCGAAGTCAATGCCCCGCTCCGCTGCCGCGCGCTGGTGATGCGCACAAAAGCAGGTGACCCGCGACGACGCGATGCTCTGCGCGTGACTGGCGCCGAGCGCATTCAGGAGCGGCCCGTTGCGCTCGTTGAAGAAGAGGATGCCGTCGATGTCGTACGACTGGCAGAGGTCCGTGGCGAGGCCGGTCCAAAACGCGCGGACATCGGGATGGCAGAGGCAGAGCGTGCCCGTTCGCCGGCCTTGCAGGTCCACTTCGGCGACTTCCTTCACGCCGGGCACGTCGGAACGGAAAACATCTTCGAGCGAGCAGAAGACGCGCAGGCCGCGTTTCCTGGCGGCGGGGAGCACCGTAGCGACAATGTCGAGGTCGCCGTGGTCGGGGGCGCGGGTATGTTTCAGCACGGTGTCGCGATAAAACTCGGCGTGCGGCGTGGCGTAATTGCCGCCGTGGAAAAAACTCTCGTCGGACTCCGGCACGCCGTGATCGGGAAATGGGTGCCCCGGAATCTGGCGTCCGGAAAGCCCGCGACCATAGGTGAACGTGGTCAGGTAGATCGTGTCCACGGCACCGCGTTCCTGAAGGATGCCGAGCACGTTATCGGTGCCCTCGTCCACGAACGACCCCGCGCCCACCTGGATGCCGATGGTCTGGCGGGTGCGTGGTGGCGCCGCCGCCGTGACCGCTGCCCCAATGGCCAGCGGGCCGGTGGCGGCCAACGCAGCCACGCCGGCACTTTTCTCGATGAATTCCCGTCGGTGCATTTGAGTTGCAGGGTTGTGGGTCTTCATGGTCACACGGGTTTTTCGCTTTTCAGATAACTCGCCTTTTCCAACCAAGCCGGGTTGATCTTCACTCCCCAGCCGGGGCCGTCCGGGAGCTTGACCTTGCCGGCCGTGACTTTGAGCGCCGGGCGGTAAAGGCGCTCGCCGGCGTTGGCGTCCTCCTCGATGCTGAACTCGACGAACGGCCCGGCATTCGGAATGGCAGCCATGAAATGCAGGGAGAAGAGCGTGATCGGCGACAAGTGAGACGAGTGCGGCACGACCAGCTTGCCCGCGTTTTGCCCCATCTTCGCGACGCGCCAGGCCCGCGTGAAACCGCCGACGTAGCAGAGAT
>JAKCAB010000026.1 GCA_021839785.1 bacterium
AGAAGGATGAGGCCAGTCTCTCGAACCGGTTTCGAGGAATTTCGCTGGATGCCTTCATTCTCCGATTTGGCGGGGGTGGAGGCTTTTGTGTTTCGGGGGCAATTGATTTTCACGCTCCTGGCCACGGCCTTCCCACCCTGCCCTGGTCTCGCACTGAATGAACCCGCCGGGCCACGCGCCCGGCCAGTCGAGTCCCGAACATTATGCGAAACCTCGTTACCTCCGCGCTGGCCACGGCCAGCCTCTTGTTGACCGCCACCGCTCTTGCCGGCGGCACCGCCGCGATGGTCGTCCAATACGATCCCGGCACCGGCTACGCCACCGATTGGGCCACCGGCGCCGGCTTTACCAACGCCGCCGCCGCCCTCGGCGAACCCTCCCGCCAGACCGTCGATCCGGACCCGCAGTTCGGCGGCACCTTCGCGGTGGATCCGTTCTCGCCGCCTTACCTCGCCAGCCAGATCACTTCGATCGGCGCCGGCGGTTCGCTCACGGTTCAACTCTCGGCGCCGGCCGTCCGCGATCCGGATCACCTGTTCGGCATCGACTTCCTGGTCTTCGGCAGCACCGGATTTCTCATCACCAACGGCGATTACTCCGGCGGCGGCGTCACGGATGGAACTCTGTTTGGCGCCCAAAGCGGCCAGACCAGGATCGAAGTCAGCGCCGACGGAAAAACTTTCTTCGCGCTCGCGCCTTCGCTGGCGCCGGTGTTCGACAACTATCTGCCGACCGACGGCACGGGTGATTTTTACCGCGCCGCCAACCCCGCCTTGGGCGAGGCCGATTTCGCCGGCAAGAATCTGGCGCAAATCCGCGCGCTGTACGCCGGCTCGGCGGGCGGCACCGGTTACTCCCTGGCGTGGGCGCGCGATGCCCAGGGCAATCCGGTGGTTCTGGACCAGGCCTCGTTCGTGCGCCTGGATGTCTTGTCCGGCCATGCCGAAATCGACGCCATCGTCGCCGTGCCCGAGCCGGCCACCTGGGCGTTGCTGACGCTCGGCGCGGCTGGAATGGCGCTCGCTTGGCGGCGCCGAAAAACCTCCTGACCATGCAGGCGACCAACCGCCGCCCGGTCGGCTGCGCGCGGCTCGTGAAATGCGCCGCCAGCGCAACCCGCGGGCTCGCGATGGTGCTGGGTCTGGCGGCCTCGGCCGACGGATTCGAGGAACCTTTCGCGTCGCCGCCCGATCCGGTCGCGTGGCGGACCTTTGGCGACGCGTCGTTGTTTGCCTGGGACGCGGACGCGCAGGCGTTGCGGGTGACCTGGGATTCCAGCCGCCCCAACAGCTTCTTCGCCCATCCGCTCGGGACCATCCTGAATCGTTACGACGATTTCAAACTGGGCTTCGCGCTGCGCCTGGATCAAGTGGCGGTCGCGGTGAACCCCGACAAAACGTACACGTTCGAGCTGGCGATCGGGCTGCTCAACTGGAGCAACGCGACCAACGCGGCCTTCCGCCGCGGCACCGGCTCGAGTTCGCCAAACCTGGTCGAGTTGGACTACTTCCCCGACTCGGGTTACGGCGCCACGCTTTGGCCGACCGTCATCGCCGGCGATGGCCGGTTCAATTACAACGGCAGCGAAGACTTTACCCTGTTGGAACTGGAGCCTGGCCACGTCTATCGGGTGGAAATGAACTACACGGCGGCGGACCAAACCCTGCGCACCAGCCTCTGGCGGGACGGCGCGGCCACGGGACCAGTCCACGACGTGCCGCTGGCGTCGCGGTTCACCGACTTCCGCGTGGATACCTTCGCGGTAGCGAGCTACAGCGACGACGGCACGCAAGGCAGCCTGCTCGCCAGCGGAATCGTCGATGACATCGTGGTGGAAGTCCCGCCGCCGCCGGTCGGGCCGCTGGCGGGCGCGTTTGTCGGCGCGGGCTGGCAGGTCGAGTTCGCCGCGCGGACCAACTGGGTTTACTCGCTGGAGCGAACGACCGATCTGGCCCACTGGACGGCCGTCCGCACCAACACGGTGGTCGCCGCCAACGGCCCGCTCGTGCTGGCGGATCCGTCGCCGCCCACCGCCGCCCTGTACCGCGTCCGCGCGGATAAACCGTGAGCGAACGCTGTGTTGCTTTCCCCCAAAGATTTCCGATCCGCCCAGACTCGCTGCCCGGTCGGCGCGCCGGCTTCCAGCCGGCATTCGGTATCCGGGTGCCGGGGACGCCAATCGGACGACGTAAGCCGGCTGAAGGCTGGCGCTCTCAGCGGTCAGGACGCAGAAAGCCGGCTGGAAGCCGGCGCGCCGATTCGGCCACAGCTTCGCAACCGCGCGATTCCAAGCCGCCCCGCCGATGCCTTCACTTTACTGGAACTCCTGACAGTGATCGCGGTCATCGCCGTGCTGGCCGCGCTGTTGCTGCCGGCGCTGGCGCGGAGCAAGTCCATCGCGCGCCGCCTGCAATGTGTCGGCCATTTGCGCCAGCTCGGCCTGGCGGCGCAGATGTACTGGGACGACAACGCGAACGCGGCGTTCCGTTACCGCGGCGCCGCGACCAATGGCGGCGACGTGTACTGGTTCGGGTGGCTCGCGCGCGGCGCGGAAGGCACGCGTGCTTTCGACCCCACGCAGGGCGCGCTCTACCCGTACCTGAGCGGACGCGGGGTGGAGGTCTGCCCGGCACTGAACTACGCCCTGCGGAGCTTCAAACTCAAAGCCACCGGGGCCGCCTACGGTTACGGCTACAACCTCCTTCTGTCGGCGCCGGCGAATCAACCGTCGGTGAGCCTGTTGCGCCTCGCCCGCCCCGCCGAGACGGCCTTTCTCGCGGATGCGGCGCAAGTAAACACGTTCCAGGCGCCCGCTTCGCCAGACCATCCGATGCTCGAGGAGTTCTATTACGTCTGCACCAACGAACCGACCGCGCACTTCCGGCACGACGGCTTGGCCAACGTCACGTTTTGCGACGGCCACGTCGGCGCGGCAAAGCCGAACCGGGGCTCGCTGGATGAACGATTGCCCGGCGCGAAGGTCGGTCGGCTGCCGACGACCATGCTGGCGCCATAGAAGTTGATTCCCGAGAATCCGATTTGCGCCGATCCGGATTTGCGGCGCGGACCTTCTTGACTCGAAAACCGAAGTTGAGTTGAGGAGCGTACGCGCCTCGCGTGCGGTTTTCGGCGCCCTCGCCGAAAACGGCTCGGACCGGAAACCATGCGGCCACCGCCTGGACCAAGCGTACCCAAGGCGCTGGGCGCGAGGCGCGTCCAGCTACACCCGAAGGCGGGTGAGCTCCCCAACTTCGGAATTCGGGCTTAACTCTCGAACTGTCTTCTTCCGCCAATCCGTCGGCGGCGCCATCACCGACCACAGCCGCGTGGCGGTGGAGTTCAAGCAGGGCGAATTGGTTTTCGAAACGCCGACGACGAAGAGGCAGAACCGCGCTCCCGGCTGTCTTCCCGATCTGGGGCGAAGCGTGAAGCGCGCAGATTGACCAACGCGTCTTCCATCACGTAGATTGCAGCCATGATAACCGAGGTCTTGGAGAGCAATGTGGTGGCGATTCCAGACCGTCTCGCCTCGCAGCACGGCATCAAACCGGGCAGCCGGCTGGACTGGAAGGAAAGCGATCGGCCAGATGTCCTCACGGTCAAGGTTCTTCCCGACTACGCCGCGATCGCTACGAGCCTGATGGGGGCCGGCCGCGCGCACCTGAAGCCGGGTGCTGACCCCATCAACGATCTCGTACGCGAGCGCGTGCAAGAGGACTCCGAACGCCAGCAGCGCTTGTGATCACGCACGTTCTCGACACCTCGGCCATCCTGGCGCATTACCTGTGTGAACCGGGCGCCGAGGAAGTGAACGCCATCCTCACCTGAGGGCCGGAGGAAACGGGCATTTCGCTGATCGCGGTTGGTCGAGTTGCGCAGCCGTCTGGCTGAGGTGACGGCGGATGCGCAGGAAGCCGGGCGCGCCTTCAAGCTCTACACCGAAACGCTCACGACCGCTCTGCCCTTTTCGCGGGAGACTGCGGGTGCCGCCATGGATTTGCGCTCCACCACCCGCCCCCGGCTGCCTCTGGTGGACGCGCTCATTGCCGCGAGTGCCAAAGAACACGGCGCGATTCTGGTCCACCGCGATCCCCACAGGGCGACCATTCCCACGTCTCTGGCCAGCCAATTCATGCTGCCACCGAAGCAGTGAACGGGAAGCAGTGCGGGCCAACGAAAGAGAAATCACCGATCACACCCGCGTGATGGTGGAGTTCAAGAAAGTTGAACCGGTCTTCGAGACAAAGGCGGCGAAGAAGTAGGACGGCGCGTCCCGTCTGTCTCAAACTCACAGTAACAAGTTCTTCGTTTACTGCGCGCTTCCCATGAGAACGCCGGCCATGTTACGCTGCGTCCCGTGGAAGCAATTTGATTATGCCCGGTCGCCGCTCCTTCAAAACTGACGAAAGCTTTCTCGAAAAGCTCGCTATTGGTGCCATCGGTGCGCGGGCCGTATTTGACGACCTTGAACGGCAAGGGCACAAGCCCATCGAGCTGGAACGCGGCTCGATGGACTACAAGATTTGGAAGAGCGTCAAAATCAAACGGGTTCGCGTCCCAGACCTTCTTTGTCTTAACTGCGGCACTCGTGTCGAAGCTCGTGCGAAAACGAAGATCGAAATCAGCATGTCCCACTCGCTATCCGACCCGGAGCGCGGCTGGGACAAGGGACTAAATGACCGCGATGTCGTCGCGCTGTCCATTTGCACCAAAATCGGCGCACGCCCGACCGACTGGAAGGCGGACCCTCTGATTCAATTCGTGTCCGCCGCATCGCTGCGAAAGGCTTTCGCCGAAAACCAGGTGGTCACAGAGAAGCCCAAAGGCGCTGGCGAAGGTTTCGAGTTGCGCGTCACCTGGCCCAGTGTTGTGGCCAGCAGCGACGGCCTGGTCAGCGCCCTGACACCGGAACGGCTACAATTCAGACGCGAAGCCGACCAGCGGACGATTTCGCTCGGGCTGAACAAGAAAAGCGTCTCCCTTCAGCCCCTGGTCAAGGTCGGCGACACAATCCGCGCCGGACAAATCATCGCGTCAGTCGTGCCCGTCACTTCGGTGTTGCCGTGTTCCGGTGCCACGGAGCATTCCAGCTTCCTCGAGATGCTTGCCTCCCCTGCCGTGGCCGACCGCTACACCGCAGCCAAGGCTCTATCCCATGTTCACAACTCCGCCGCCTTCGCCACCCTCACGCAGCGGATGGCCGACGACCGCGAGCACATCTACGTCCGCCTTGAGGCTGCCGCCGGGCTCGCACGCGCCGGTGACGCTGCCGGCATGGCCTTCATCCAGCACACCCTGCAAGGTCAGTACCTGGAGCATCGCTTGGAAGCTGTCATCATCCTTGGCGAGATCCCGACCGATGACTCGCGCAAAGCGCTCACGACGGTCCTGCTTGACCAAGCTCAGCATCCGGAAATTCGCGCTGGAGCCGCGTGGGCGCTGGGCGAGTTGCAGCAGCCCTCCAGCATTGACGCACTGATTCAAGTTTTCCTCGAACTGGCAGAGCCAATCCGCATTGAGGCCGCCAGAGCCTTGCGGAAAATTGCCCCCACGACCGGCGCCAGCGTTGCCGCCAAGCTCCCCGCTGCACAGGACGACCAACGCGCTGGCATTGCGTGGGCCGTCAGCCGTTCCGGCCGCGTCAAGGTTGACGAACTTCTCCCGCTGCTCGTGGACGACGACGCCCGCCGCTGGGTTGCCTACATCCTCGGCACGCAAGACCAGAAAACCTGCATCGGGCAGATCGAGCAATTACGTCGCCGCGACCCGGAGGTCTATTTCGCCGTCACCGTCTTGTGGAAGATTTTGGCGAGCTGGGTGTACGACCTGGAGGAATACTGACATGCCCGCCGCGCTGCCAACTCCGCTGTACACGACCGAGTGGGGCCAGGCTTACGTCGGTGATTCGCTTGACCTCCTGCCGCGTCTGCCTGCCGATTCCGTGGATCTTATCATCACGTCGCCGCCGTTTGCGCTCCAGCGCCAGAAGGAGTACGGCAACGAGAACGAAGACGCCCACGTGGATTGGCTGCTCCAGTTCGCCGAACCCGTCAAGCGCGTGCTCAAACCCACCGGCAGCTTCGTGCTCGACCTCGGCGGTGCCTACCAGAGCGGACGCCCCGTGCGCTCGCTCTACAACTTCCGCGTCATGCTCCGCCTGTGCGACGAACACGGCTTCCGGCTGGCCGAGGAATTCTTCTGGCACAATCCCGCCAAGCTCCCGTCGCCCATCGAGTGGGTGAACAAGCGCAAGATCCGCGCGAAAGACTCCGTGAACACCGTCTGGTGGTTCGCGAAGACCGACTTTCCAAAGGCCGATGTCCGTCGCGTGCTCGCGCCCTATTCCGACCGGATGAAGAAACTGCTGGAGGACGCCGAGAGCTTCTACCGCCCGAAACTGCGCCCGTCCGGCCACGACATCAGCGTCAACTTTGCGACCAACAATGGCGGGGCCATTCCGTCGAACCTCCTGCAAATCCCGAACACCGAGAGCAACTCACCCTACCAGCGCCACTGCGCCAGCGTGGGCGTGAAGCCGCACCCGGCACGCTTCCCTGAAAAGCTGCCGACGTTCTTCATCGAATTCCTCACCGACCCCGGCGACACCGTGCTGGACATCTTCGCCGGCTCCAACACCACCGGCAGCGCGGCGGAGAATCTCGACCGGCGCTGGCTGGCGTTCGAGAAAGACCGCACCTACCTGGCCGCGTCGGCCTTCCGCTTCGTGGACGAACTGCCAGCGGAAGACCTCGTCACGCTCTGGAACTGACTCGTTCAGAGATCCAAGGCTTTGAGCTTCATTGCGTGGGCGGCTTCGCGGTTGAAGACGTCCACAATTGCCGATGGATTCCTTTCAATCGAAGTCACGTCTCGTCCGTCGAGCAAAACGATGCAGAGGTTGGAATCTGCCATCACCTTGTTGGCGTAGCGCCGCGCCGCGGGACCAATGTCACCAGTGCCGACCACAACGATGACGTTGCTCTTGAGCATGTGGGTCAGGCCGACTTCCTTCGCCACATCGTCAAGCGCCACGCTCGCGGTGTTCTTACACTGGACCTGCCAGCGGGAGAAGACCAAGCGGCTGGACTCGAAAACGAGGTCCACCTCAGCGCCGCCGGTGGCAGTGCCGCGCAAACGCGTCGCCACGTAGCTCATGTCGAGCAGACGCATGAGTTTGAAGGCGAGCGCCTCCAACGCGAGGCCCCGCACATGTGTGTCCGTGGCATCAAGTTCTTTGAGGATTTCAGCCAGCGGCTTGCGCAGCAAACCACGGAGGTCGGACTCGGTCTGCTTCTCCAACTGCTCCAGCAACGGCCCAATGACCTCTTTGACCAGCTTCTCAGTTGCGGAAACCAGAAACGGCTTCGCGCCTCGGCCTTGCTCTCGCGTGCCGCGCTCCAACTTCACGTAGCCAGCTTGTTCGAGCGGGTAGAGGACTTGCTTCGGCAGGTTCTTCTCGTTGAACTTCA
>JAKCAB010000778.1 GCA_021839785.1 bacterium
GCCCGCCGGAACTGAGCTTGTTTTTCATGGGCGACGCGCGCGACCCGGCCACGTTGCGCTTCGAATTCCACGGCAAGGCGGCTGGCGCGCTCACGTCCTGGGGCCGGCTGAACCGCCTGCAACTCCTGGCGAAAGTCAGCCCCGATCCGTCCGGCAACACCCCCGAACGGACGGAGTTGGAGATTCGGCTCGGCTCCGCGCAAACGCCATGGGGCCGGCTCCGCGACGGCCGATTCCACGCGGTGGCGCACCACCGCTTCACCAACGCCCCGCCCGCGCGCATCGACTGGGACCTCGAGGCCGCCGGGTGGGTTTCGCCGGCGGTGAGTGTGCGGCGACCGCGCGCCGAAGGGCAGAGCCTTTGCCGTGACGACAAGTCCAGCGAATATCGCACCACCTTCCACGTTTCCGCCGAGCGCCTGACCGCGCCTTCGGCGACGTGGGACGGCGCTCGCTTCGACGGCCAGGCGGATCAAGTCATGACCAACCCGGTGCCACGCGAAATCGCCGGTCGCCTGGCGGTGACGGGCTTGTCGGTGAGAAACGTGCGCGTGGCGGACACGGCCGTGGACTTGCGGTTGACACCGACCGCTCCGTCCCAGGAAGCCACCGATCCAGAACTCGGTTTCTGGTCGCAATTGGCACCGGTCAAAGCGGAGTTTGCGCTGAGCGTGACGAACGTGCAGTCGCCGCAAGTAGCGTTGGACGCGGCCCGGCTCGGCGGGAGTTGGCGCTTTCCGGACCTGACATTGACGAACGTCCACGCCGCGCTTTGCGGCGGCACACTGGCCGTGGACCGGCTAGCGTTGAACGCGGCCACGCGCGAAGCCGCGACCGATCTGGCCCTGGATTTCGACCTCCAGCGCCTCGACCGCGCGCTGCCGCCGGCAGCCTTGGAATGGCTCGGTCAGTTCACCTATCAGGAGCCGCCGCACGCCACCGCCACCGCGCGCGTGCGCCTCCCACCCTGGCGCGGGGCCGCCGCGGATGCCGGCCGGCAACTGCTCGCATCGCTCGATTTGCGGGCGCGGATCGATGGCCGCGACGCGGTGTATCGGGAACTCCCGGCCGACCAGGCCGGCGTGACGCTGACCATTTCCAATCAAGTCCTGCGGCTTCGAGACCTCGCGCTGGTTCGGCCCGAAGGGCGGGCGGATTTGCGCTACGACTTGAATCTCCGCTCGCGCGCCTTCCGCTGGAGTTTCGCCTGCAACGTGGATCCGCAGGCGGCCGCGCCGGTGATCGACCCCGCGTTGCCCGAGATCGTGAGCCACTTCGCCTTCACCGGGCCGCCGGTGGTAACCGGTGAGGTCTGGGGCAACTGGGGACCGCCCAAGCAAGTCGAGTTTGCCCTGCAACTCGCGGCCACAAACTTTGCCTTTCGCGGCGAGCATTTCGACACCCTCACGGCCGGGCTGCAAATGACCAACGAGGTCCTGTCGGCCACGGAGGTCGCGTTGCGCGCCGGCGACGAGTCCATTCACGCGCCGTGGGCCACTTATTCGCCGGAGGAAGACCTGGTGACTTTGACCAACGCCCGCGCGCACATGGACCCGCAACGGATCGCCCGCTGCCTCGGGACGAACGTCGTGGAACTGCTCGCACCGTACCGCTTCGCGGCGCCGCCGGATGTGTTGGTGCAAGGCCAAGTGCCGACCGGCAGTGACTTGACGCGGGCGGACATGAGCTTCGAAGTGGCTGGCGGGCCCTTCAATTTCTGGCGGTTCAACACGCCGCAGATCACCAGCCGCGTGCGCTGGGCCGGCAACCGCGTTTCGGTCACCAATCTCACTTGCGACTTTTATGCCGGCCGGCTGGTCGGCGGCATTGACCTCGACCTGGAGCCGGGCGGCGACGCGCGGTTCCAGTTTCAGACCCAGGCCACGGACGTGGACCTGCATCGCTTGCTGGCGGATGTCGTCGGCGCCACCAACCGCATCGAAGGCACGGCGACCGCGTCGCTCATCGTCACCAACGCCACCACCGCGGACTGGAAAAGCTGGTTCGGCCACGGGCGCGCCGAGATGCGCAACGGCCTGCTTTGGGACCTGCCGATCTTTGGCACGCTGTCGCACGTCATGAACGTCTTCGTTCCCGGCCTCGGCAACAGCCGGGCGCGGGCGGCCGCGGCCACGTACACCATCACCCGGAGCGTGATTCGCACCGACGACCTCGCTATCGAGGCCGGCCCCGCGCGGTTGCTGTATCGTGGAACGGTGGACTTCGACGGGAACGTGTCGGCGCGGGTCGTGGCCGAGGCGCTGCACAGCACGCCGATCATCGGCCCGCTGATCAGCCTGGCGTTGTCCCCGGCGGCGAAGGCGCTCGAGTTCAAGGTGAGCGGCACCCTGGACAAACCGGAGTTGAAGCCGGTGTATGTGCCGCCGTTCCTGCTGCCGTTGTTGAACCCGATCGGCACGCTCAAAGGCATCGTGGCGCCTCCGCCAACCAAGCCGCGTTGAGCGGATCGCCTCCGCGGATGCCTGCATCGGACCGCAGCGGGGAAAGGCGGCCGCAACTTGGTTCCCCAATGGGGCAATTTTTGTCGCAATTGCGACATTTTCTGTGCCAGCGGCACCGACGCTTGCCTTTCCCACGACCCGGCAACGGGCCTTGGCCGCTCCGGTCGTTGGCAGCAGTCAGGTCCATGAACCGTGGCCAGAAATGGAGATGCGCCCTTCCGACGCGCCGGGCTTGACTCCAGGCTTGACGCTGCCGGGTGCCAAGTCTAGTTGACTCGCATGATCACCGATGAGTCTCGAAGCGCCGCGCCTGGTGGCTCCGCGTTGTCGGGCCAGCCATTTTCGTTGCTCATCACCTCCCAACTCAATTGAAAGCACGCCCATGAAACGACGTCAATTCCTGCGATCCGCCGCCCTGGCCGGGGCCGGCACCCTCATCCTCCCCCGCGTCAAACTCTTCGGTGCCGGCGCCGCCAGCAACAAGCTCAACGTCGCCCTGATCGGCACCTGGGGCCGCGGCGAAGCGCATTTTGGCGCCTTGCGTGGCGAGAACGTGGTGGCCTTGTGCGACATCAACGAGGAGCACCTGGCTTTTGGCGCGGAAAAATTGAATGTCCCCAACGCCAAAAAGTACGTGGACTGGCGCCAGTGCCTCGATCACAAGGGTCTCGATGCCGTGGTGTGTTGCACGACCGACCACACGCACGCCTTCGTCGCGAACTGGGCGATGAACCGCGGCCTGCATGTCTATTGCGAGAAGCCGCTGGCCAACAGCGTGGAAGAGGCCCGCGTGGTGCGTGCCAATTACCTGAAGAACAAGACCAAGATCGCCACCCAGTGCGGCACGCAGCGCCACGAGTTCGAGAACTTCAACCGCGTGCGCGAACTCATTCTTGACGGCGCCATTGGCGAGTTGGAAGCCGTCTCGGCGTGGGGCAATCGGCAGATTCCGCGGCCGGGTTACCTGCCCGCCCAAGGCGAGCCGCCTAGCTACCTCCATTACGACTTGTGGATCGGGCCTTCGCCGTTTCACCCGTACAACCCCGGTTACTTCGCCGGCGGTCCCGGAATGAATTGCCTGTCGTGGAACATGTACTGGGACTTCGGCAGTGGCCAGGTGGGCGACATGGGCAGCCACACGATGGACCTCGCGTGGAACGGCATCGACGCCACGCTGCCCACGTCAGCCGAGGCCAAGGGCGATCCATTCAATCCCGAAGTCACGCCGGTGCGCCTCGAAATGCACTTCGAGCACCCCGCCAACAACTGGCGCAAAGCGATCCAGGTCTCCTGGTACCAGGGCGGCGCGATGCCGGAGAACCCGCACCGCGGCGTCGATCTGAACCGCATCGACCACGGCGCCATGTTCGAGGGCAGCAAGGGCGTGCTCGTGGCCGACTTCACCACGCGATTGCTCGTCCCGACCGGTGACGGCGCGGACATGACGTATTACCACCCGCGCGCCAAGAACCTGTTGATCCCGAAGATGCACGGCTTCCAGCAGGAATGGCTCAATGCCTGCAAGGGCAATCTGAAAACCTCCTGCGACTTCGAGTACAGCGGCAACCTGATCGAGCAAATGCTCCTGGGCCTGGTCGCCTACCGCGTTGGCAAGAAGATCAGCTACGACGGGGCCGCCGGCAAAGTCACGGACAACGACGCGGCCAACGAACTCCTCCACCGCACCTATCGCCCCGGCTGGACGCTCAACGGCTAGACGGAGCGAACCTTCTCATAATCGGGGATCGTACCCGCCGACGGTGCGGTCCCCGATTTCTTTGCCGTCGGGGCGCGCGGCTCTTCGTTGTTGATGCAGGCGAGCAATTCGTCGCCGGTGATGCCGTCGGACTTGGCGACCCAGTCGCGCCAGCGGTAGGGCCGGTTCAAAGGCGGGCTTGAACTTCTCCTCAGTAAGCCTGACCTCGCCCACGCGCATGATGTCGCGCACGGATTTCAGGAGCGCGCCGAGAGATTGGGCGGTGGTAGGTTGAGAAACAGGTTCTGGCATTGATCAAGAATGGAACACGGCAAACGATTTATTTGTTGTGATGCAAGCCAGTCACAACAAACGATCAGCAACTCCCGTGGTGCGATAACGAACGGGTTTGGCGGTTTTTTCCAACTGTCCCTCTTCCACCAGCTTTGTCAGCCATGCCTTAGCTTGACTTTTCGAAACGTCAAGCAACCCGGCTACTTCTGCCTCGGTCTTTGCCACAATCAATTCGCGTTTCAAAATTTTGCCAACCGCGTCGAAAAGAGTCTGTGCCGGCAACCACTTTGCTTCATACAGGTTTTGTTCCGGTTGCGGGATTGTTGGGAGAACCTCGTCGCTCTTGATCTGATATGGTGTTTGCTGCTCGCGAAGCGCAAAAGAAAGAGTCTCTTGTTTCGGTTCCGCTGCCACCGACTCAAGCGCGCTCACAAGCACTCTGGCCAATTCATCGCCGTTTTGTGGGTTTGGCCAAGGCACGCCGCCGTGATGGATCAGCGCCGAATTTCCACGGCCAACATGATTTCCATTTCGGACAAACACCGGAACAAAATGAAACCGCTCAAGTTGCTCAATGGCTCCCGCCCAAGTGCCTCCCGTTTCGAAATCGGAGGTCACAACCAAACCCGCATCGGCAATGGCGTAAATCACCTTGTTGCGTTGCATCGCATTGCCGACGTTGAATCCCGCCGCCGGGTCGTAAGGCGACACCAAAACCAGCCGGTGATCCATCAACGGCTCGCGGTTTTCAAAGGCAACGGCTGCGCGTTCAAGGCTGTCGCTCATCACGGCCACCGCTTCGCCGCCGGATTGAAGCGCGCCCTTGATGGCGGCGCGGTCAATGCCTTTGGCGCCGCCGGAAACCAGCGTCCGGTGAGCTTCGGCGGCAAGCTTTCCGATTCCCTCCGTGTAGCTGATGAGTTCTTCGTCCACATGCCGGGAACCGACCACGGCCAAACCGCCTTTTTCCAGCAATGCCAAATCTCCGCAACCGTACAGGAGCGGAGGTGCGTCCTCTTTCAGCCGTGTTTTCAATCGCTTGGGATAAATCGAGTCCGCTCGGCTGATAACCCAGATGTTTCGTGCGTTCCATCGTTCGATGGCTTGACTCAACAAGAATCCCCGCCCCAAAAGCATGTCGAGTCGTTCTTTTCCAAACTGCTGCGCGCAAAGATTGATCACCTCGTCAGCATCGTTTCCAATCAAGTCAGCAGGTTGTTTCTGCTTTTCACGCAAGAGACGAGCAAGGCGGTTGTATTCGCCCAAACTCAACAGTTTGGCGGAGAGGTCTCCACGTCCCGCAACCAGCGGCGCGATTAGCAACAGGATTGCCTGCGTATTCTGGGTCAATGGTGTCATCATGCGTCAGCGTGTGCAGTCGAGGCCAGAGCCAGAGGATGCACCGGCCCGCTGCCATTCGTGAGCAGCAGATAAGCCGCAACCGTCATCGTCCATTTCGAATCTACCATATCATCCACCAACAAGACCGCGCCAGCCGGAACAGTGCCGTGGATCCTTAACGAGCCATCCACATTCCGAGCCTGCTGACTGCTGTTTTCCATTTGCTTTTGTGCCGGGCGGTCATCGGTTTTTTCCAGCACGGGATGAAATGGCAGATTCAGCGCCGTTGCGAGACGGCGGGCAAAGTCCGGCACCAGTTCCGGATGTCGCCGAGAGGGGATGCAGGCAACCCAAGCTGGCGGCGGTTGCGGCGCCCAAGTTCGCACCATCGCGGCACAGGCTTCGACCAATTGGTCGGCGAATCGTCCGTCCAGAGATTTTCCTTCACGCACCAACGAACCCCAGCCTGCGTCACCCCACATGCAAAGCACCCGACCGGGTTGAGCCTGATGTTCGGATGCGATTCGCCCAGCGACCTTCATGTGTGGCAATCCGCCGGTCGGCCATAGGCGGCGCGGCTCCAGCGGCAGACTCGTGCGACGCAGAAAGGCCACGGCCTCCCGGGCCAGTCCGTCATCAAACGCGGTGGGCAAAGGAGCGATGTTCGGTGCGCGATAAGTTCCCGCATCGCCGTCAAGTGCCCGGATGAGAAATTCCATGTGGCCTGAAGTCAACGCCACGTATTCCTGCATTTGTTGCTGCTCTACCCGGCGCAATTCAGTCAGCCGCTCTGCCCGTTGCCAGAACGCTTCCGAAAGATTGGCGGTCGTCAAAATCCATTTGCTGCCTTGCTTCACCACCGGAGCTGGCGATTCCAGCGACATGAGTTGCAGCGCCTTGTCAATGCGTCCTCTGCGAATGTTCACCCGGCTTAAAAGCTCATTGATCGAAAATCCGGCAGCAACACCGCGAAGCGCGTTCAGCGCGGATTCAACCTCCTGCCGTGATGGAAAGGCGCTCTCGATGAAATAGTCGTTGATGTCCGATTCTTCTTGTCCACTTAATAACACGCCGTGCGCTTCTGGAATTTGCCGCCCCGCACGACCCACCTGCTGATAATAGGCGACCACCGAACCGGGCGTTTGATAATGAATCACAAAGGCGAGGTCGGGTTTATCAAATCCCATTCCCAGCGCGGTAGTTGCTACCAAGGCCTTCACGCGGTTTTCCAACAAAGCGTTCTCAAGCTCTACTCGCCGCTCGCCGGTTTCGCCACTGTAGGATTCCGCCTGAATGCCTCGCGATTGCAACCAACCCGCAACTTGAACTGCATCACGCACGGTGAGTGTGTAGATGATACCACTCCCCCGGATATTCGGCAGATGCGTTGCCAGCCAAGCCATGCGAGCCGCTTGGCTCGGCATACGAATTGTTTGCAGCCGCAAAGAGGGCCGGCCAAGTTCGCCACGCGATACAGTCAGGCGTGGACCGAGGATGGTCTGCAAATCCACCAGCACCCGGTTGTTGGCCGTAGCTGTCGTGGCGAGCACGCGCAAGTTACGTGGCAATGTCCGCATCATTCGCTCAATGAACCGATAGTGCGGACGGAAATCATGGCCCCAATCCGAAATGCAATGCGCTTCATCCACCACCAGCAACGAGATTCGTCCC
>JAKCAB010000728.1 GCA_021839785.1 bacterium
CGGCAAACTGCCGGCACCGGACACGCCGCGGGACTCGCTCACATGGAACACGTCGATCGAGGCCGCCTGCGTGCATTACCGCGCCGGCTGGTACTATCTCTTCGTGAACTGGGACCGCTGCTGCGCCGGCGTGAACAGCACCTACAACCTCCGCGTCGGGCGCAGCCGGCAGATCACCGGGCCGTACCTTGATCGCGCGGGCAAGGACATACGTGAGGGCGGCGGCACTTTGTTCCTCGGCACCACCGGCCGTTACATCGGTCCCGGCCACCTCGGCATCCTCGAGGATCGCGGCACGAACTGGTTCAGCTACCATTACTATGACGCGAACCGCGGCGGCCGTCCGACGCTCGACCTCCGCCGGCTCGACTGGACCGAGGACGGCTGGCCCGCCGTTCCCCCAAACCGCTGCCCGCCCCGCGGCCAACCCGGCCAACCCGGCTGATCGACCATAGACCTTCCGCGTAAACGTTCTCCCGCCTGGCCGACTTTGCGCGGCCCTGTTCGCGTCCTGGCCCCGCCAATGGCCAATTGACCGGGGCGGGCGGAGACGACAGAGTGGGTTAACCAGTTATGTGCCCGCATCATGCCAGATGCGGTCGGCAGCGGAGTCTTGTTGCTTGGCTTGGGCTTGGACACTGGCGAGGCATTGGAGTTGCGCATTCTGGATGCAGCGAAGGCAAAGCCCCTGGCCGGTGCGAACGTGGTCTGGCGCACTGACGAGGGCGACAAGAGCGAAGTCGCGGTCGATGCGCAAGGACGAGTCGGAATTCCAGTTCCCGAGGGCGCACCCCGTGCGTTGCGAGTGACGGCGCGCAAAGTGGGCTTTGCCCCCTGACCATGCGCTGGCCCGCTGACCGGATTCCAGCGCAGTTCGAATTGCGGCTGTCGCCAGCGCAACACTTGAGCGGGCGGGTCACCGACGAATCCGGCGGACCGGTGGCGGGCGCCGAGGTAACGCTGGTCTTTCCGCAACGCCTGGCAGGTCCGTGCGTCCCGACTGAAGACACTCGGGTGCAAACGGACCCCAACGGCACCTGGAGTTGCGACTTCGTGCCGAAAGACGCGGCTTACGTGCGGGTGGAAGTGACGCATCCGGATTTCGCGATGCCGGAGGATGAAGTTCCCGTCGAGGCGTTGCGGGATGGCACCGCGCAATTCCGGTTGACCTCGGTGGTCCGGCTGCGGGGCCGCGTGACGGACGACACTGGCACGGCCGTGAGTGGGGCTCAGGTCGCTCTCGGCGTGGAGGGCAACATCTTGCCGGGAAGCTCGGCGCCGGAAACCACCACCGATGCGGAAGGACGATTCGAGTTCCGCCGCGTGCACTTGCAGAAGCGTCTGCTCGGTGTCAAAGCCGACGGGGCGGCGCCGGCCCTCCGGCTCGTCGAGGTGCAACGCGACTTGGCGCCGTTGGAAATCCGACTCAGCCGCGGCGCGCCGTTGCGGGTGCGCGTGGTGGACGAGGCGGGCATGCCGATTCAGGGTGTGCAAGTGAGCGTGGACGAGTGGCCTGCCGAAGAACCCGCTTCGCAGTCGAGCTTGCCGGGGCGGTGGTATTATCCGGGCTGGGAGTGGAAAACGGACGCCGACGGGCGCTTTGTTTGGTCGAATGCCCCGCCGGAAACGGCGCTTCTGACTTTTCGCAAGGGCGGCTACTTGAGCCGCGGCCGGCAGGAATTGCGCCCGTCGGCAGGCGAGGCGGTCGTGACGCTCGGTCCCTCGTTTCGGGGGAGCGGGACCGTACTCGACGGAACAACCGGCCAGCCGGTGCCGGAGTTCATCGTCAACGCGCGGTTCGTTCAGAGTCAGGGCCTCGGGCAGACCAATTTCGGCGCCTGGCATGAGTACAACCGCAGACAATTCACCGGCGGCCAATTCACTTTGGAGTATGACTCCCCGTTGTTGTCGGGCCCGCGCGAGATGCACGACTGGCAGTTTCGCGTCGAAGCCGACGGCCACGCGCCGGCCTTGTCGCGCGTCCTGCGCGACGCGGAACGAGGATCGCGATTGGAGTTCCGCCTTCAACCGCAGCCGATGCCGGAAATGGGCGTCGCGGCGCCTTCGCCGGCAGAGCGCGTGGCGACCGGCGTCGCGGTTCAGCCCGGCCACGTACGCCCGGGCGAGACAGTCACCGTGTTTGTGAAGGTGCGGCTGGCGCCCGGGTTTCACATCTACGCGTTGGAAGATTCCGGCGGCAGCAACGTGCCGACCACCATTAACGCTTCGCTGCGCCTGCGCCAGGTCCTTGAGGCGGACAGCCCGTGGCGCGGCCCGGAGCCGCAGTCACAACCAGACAGTTCGCGCACGCTGGCGGGCGATCTGGTCTTTCAGCGGCGTTTCCTGGTGAAGGACCACGCGCAGCCCGGCCGATACCAGTTGCCGCTCACCGTGTATCTTCAGGTATGCAACGAGGCGCTGTGCTGGCCGCCAGAAACAATCGCTTTGGAAACCCAGTTGGATGTGCTAGGTTTGTCGCCCTAAGCCTATGAAGCCTTTCGCGATCCTGATGGGGTTGGCGCTCGGCGGATGGATCCTGTCCGCGGCGACCACCGCGGCCGACCTCGACAAGCTGAAGGTGCTTTATATCGGCGACGCCGGCACACCGCGCGCCAGGGAATTCGAAGGCTTCCTTCGCCAAAACGTTGGCCAGGTGACCGTGGCGGCGCGCGGGGCCTTCAAGGCGGCTGACGCAGAGACTTTCGACGTCGTGCTGCTTGACTGGCCCCAATCGGAACGAACGCGCGAAGAGTGGAAGACGGGCCGCGCACCGCTCGGCGACCGCGCCCAATGGAGCAAGCCCACGGTGTTACTCGGCAGCGCCGGACTGAACCTGGCCGTCGTGTGGAAAGTCCGCGGCGGTTCGGGGTGAACGTGCCTGACGCCTTTCGCGTACGGGTTACGCGAGCACCGCATCTTCCGCGAACCGTTGGCCAGCGACACCCAGGCGACGATCCAGCGTGCGCCCGCGCCCGCGTTTCGCCCGCAGGAAACCAACGCCACGGTCGCGATGTTGCCGCTGGTGCGCGACGCCGGCCGGCAGTGGTCCGCGGGTTGGTGTACCTACCCGGACGGTTTCGAAGACAATCCCGACATCGAAGTCTTCTGTGGGGGCGAGAATGAAAAGACCGCGCGCGGAGCGGCCTGCTGGCGGCAAGACAATTTGCTGCACTTCGGTTTCCAGCAATCCCCGGCGGAGCTGAACGAGGCCGGTCAGCGCCTGTTGCTTAACTGCATTGCCTACATCAGCCGCTTCACCGAAGACCGTCCCATCGCGGTGACCCCGTCCGTCTTCGCCGGCCCGGTGAGCTATCCGCGCGCGTATCTCGACCGGCGTCTCGGGCAAAACGGGGACGCCAGCGACGCCGCGTGGTTGCTGAGCGCCCCGTTGGTGGATCAGCTCAAGGGCCAAAGCCGCACTGAGGTCCGCGAGTGGTACGTGGCGCACCGTGTCTATCTCCACCCCGGCGCCGATCTGAAATTGGAAGTGGACGAAGACGCCCGCACGCTGGGCGCGCCGATTGATCGCGTGGAGTTCTTCGACAAAGTCCTGGCCGCCTTGCGCGGCAGCGGGGAAAGCGCTCAACGTGCGGCTCGTTTGCTGACGCGCTACGCACCGGCTGCTGCGCCCCCAAAGGATTCGATGGCGGCGTGGGAGAAATGGCTCCCGGAGAACCGCCCGTATCTTTTCTTCTCGGACCAGGGTGACGACCACTGGTACGTCGATCCACTGGCGAAGAAGCGTGGCGTTCCCTCCCACGAACTGCGCGGTGCCGCGCGCACGTCCAAACCGTAATCGCGAAGGCGGGCACTGGATGTCGGTGCGGGCTGGGGACGCGCGGCACTCCGTTTCACCGAAGTAGAACGGCACCCAGATCAACGCTTCTCGCAAGCTCCTGTCCCCTGTCCACCGGGCGAGTGTTCTCGGCCAGGAACGCGATCCCACGCCCGGCACGCTGGCGGATGATTTCGGCGTACGGGCTGGCGTCAGCTCAGTCCGCGCGAAACGGGCGTGACTTGCCGCGGGATCGGCGGTAGTCACAATCCCGTTTTATGCAAGTCTTCCTTCGCTCTGTTTGGCACCGGAGTGCCCGAATGCTCCCGGCTTGTTCCGTGTTGGCGCTGCTTCTGTCGCCGTTGATCCAAATGTTCGCCGCCGAGGCGCCACTTCCGGATTGGGAAAATCCGCAACTTATCGGCGTCAACAACGAACCGCCCCACGCGACGATGGTGGTCTGTCCCGACGCCGACACAGCGCGGAACATCGGTCTGGCCAGCAACCCCGAGCGGGTGAAGTCGCCGTTTTACCGGTCGTTGAACGGCGACTGGAAATACCATTACAGCAAGAACCAGACGGAGCGCGTGCCGGACTTCTGGAAGCCGGACTTCGACGACGCCGCGTGGACGACCATCCCCGTGCCGGCCAATGTCGAGATCCACGGCTTTGGCATCCCGATTTACGTAAACATCCCCTATCCGTGGCGCCGGCCGTGGAAGCCGCCGCTGGTCCCCGGCGACGATCCGAACAACACCGTCAACTCCTACCGCCGCACGTTCGAGGGGCCCCAAGCTTGGGACGGCCGCCGCGTGTTCCTCACCTTCGACGGCGTCAACTCGTTCTTCTACCTCTGGGTCAATGGCGAGAAGGTTGGCCTGGGCAAGGACAGCCGCACCCCGGTCGAGTTCTACGTCACGAAGTACCTGAAGCCCGGCCAGAATCTGGTTGCGGTCGAGAACTTCCGCTGGTGCGACGGCTCCTATCTCGAGGACCAGGACATGTGGCGCCTGAGCGGCATTTTCCGCGACGTGTACCTGTGGAGTGCGCCCGCGGTGCACATCCGGGACTTCGAGGTGAAAACCGATCTCGACCCGCAATACCGCGATGGCGAGTTCGATTTGGCGGTGAAGATCCGCAACGCGGGCGATCAAGCCGCGACCGTGCGCGTGGAAGGAACGTTGCTCGATCCCGCCGGCAAGACCGTGCTGGCCCCGCGGATCGAGATCTCCGTTCCACCGGGTGGGCAAGAGCAGACGGCGGAAATCAAGACCTCCGTGCCCGCCCCGCTGAAGTGGACTGCCGAGACGCCGAACCTTTACAAACTCTTGCTCACACTTCACGACGCGACGGGCAAGACCCTGGAGGTCATCCCGGCGAACGTCGGCTTCCGCAAAGTGGAGATCAAGAACGGCGACCTGCTGGTGAACGGCCAGCGCATTCTCCTCAAAGGGGCCAACCGCCATGAGTTCGATCCGGATCGCGGCCAGGCCATCACTCCTGAGATCATGGAAAAGGACATCCGGTTGATGAAGCAGTACAACCTCAACGCCGTGCGCTGCTCGCATTACCCCAATCAATCCGCCTGGTATGACCTGTGTGATCGCTACGGCATCTATCTCATCGACGAGGCGAACATCGAGAGCCACGGCATGGGTTATGGCCGGGAGTCGCTCGCCAACTTCCCGGAGTGGCGCGAGGCCCACCTCAACCGCACGATCCGCATGGTCGAGCGCGACAAGAACCACCCGTCGGTGATCATCTGGTCGCTGGGCAACGAAGCCGGCGACGGCCCGAACTTCGTGGCGACCTCCGCCTGGATTCACCAGCGCGACCCGAGTCGGCCAGTGCACTATGAGCGCGCTGAACGTCGCTCGCACACCGACATCGTTTGCCCGATGTACCCCAACCCGCGAGAGCTGGCCAACTACGCCGCGAAGCCCGAGACGCGGCCTTACATCATGTGCGAGTACTCGCACGCCATGGGCAACAGCAGTGGCGACATGTGGTCCTATTGGCGGCAAATCTATAAACTCCCCCACCTCCAGGGCGGCTTCATTTGGGATTGGGTGGACCAGGGGCTGCGCCAGAAACAACAGCCTTTGCCCCTCGCCCGGTTCGAGCCGACCCAGCCCGGCGATCCTACGTTTTGGGCCTTTGGCGGCGATTTCGGACCCGCCGGCACGCCGAGCGACCAGAACTTTTGCTGCAACGGCCTCGTCTCGCCCGACCGCCAGCCGCACCCCGGCCTGCTCGAGGTGAAGCACATTTACCAATACATCCACTGCCAGCCGGTGGACCTTGTGCGCCGCACAATCAGCGTCAAAAACTGGTATGACTTCACGAACCTCAAAGACATCGCCGTCCTCCACTGGCGGTTGACCGGCGACGGCCAGGAATTGCAGGCCGGCGAACTCCCTGCGCCGGACCTCGCGCCGCGCGCGACCGTGCAAGTCGCTTTGCCGGTCAAGCCATTCACGCCCGAGCCGGGCATCGCGTACTTCCTCGAAGTCAGCTTCCGGTCGAAGACTGATCTGCCGTGGGCGAAGCAAGGCCACGAACTGGCCTGGGATCAGTTCGCACTGCCGGAAAACGCGCCCGCGCCGGTCGCGACTGCTGGAGCGTTGCTCGCCCCGGCGCTCACACAAGACGACGCGCAGATTCTCGTCAGCGGAAAGGATTTCACCGTGCGGTTCGACAAGCAAACCGGCGCGCTGGCTTCGCTCAAGTTCCAGGGAACCGAATTCATCGATTCGCCGTTGCGACCGGACTTCTGGCGCGCCGAGACCGACAACGACCGCGGCCGCAACATGGAACGATCGCAAGGCATCTGGCGCACTGCGCACGAAAGCGCCCAGGTGAAGCGCGTGAGCGCGAAGGAAGTCCCGCCGCCCCACGCGGTCGCGGTGGCCGTGACGCTCGCGCTGCCCAAGGTGGATGCGGAGTGGACGACGACTTACACGGTCTATGCCAGCGGCGACATTATGGTGCGTGCCGGGTTCGATCCGGCCAGGACCAACCTCCCCAAGCTCCCGCGGCTTGGCATGCAGATGACCCTGCCGGCAGGCTTCGAGCAACTCACCTGGCTCGGGCCGGGGCCGCAGGAAACCTACGCCGACCGTAAAGACGCGAAGGTCGGTCTCTACCAAGGCACGGTCAGCGACCAGTTCTTTGCGGACTACACCGAGCCGGGTGAAACCGGCAACAAGGTGGACGTACGCTGGCTGGCGCTGACGAACGCGAAAGGCGTCGGCTTGCTGGCCGTCGGCATGCCGTTGCTCAGCGCAAAGGCGCTCCACTACGACACGGCCGACCTCAACGCGGCGGCGCACTCGTTCGAGTTGCCGCGCCGGGACACGGTGACCCTGAATCTCGACCTGCGCCAGCAGGGCGTGGGCGGCGACGATAGTTGGGGCGCCTGGCCACACGCGGAGTTCATGATTCCCTGCCAGCCGAATACCTACAGTTTCCGCCTGCGTCCCTTCGCCGCCGGCGAAGACCTGGCGAAGCTGGCCCGCGTCAAGTTGCCAGCAAACTGACGCGCGAAGGGCTGCGGCCGCGAGGTGGCGTCAACGTTCGGAATCCCGAACGGAGCCTAAACTCAGAGACTCAAAAATGACCTCCGTTTTCGGCCGTTTGTGAGTTTCGGCTATACACATCACCCGCAGCGGTCGCCGACGGGAGT
>JAKCAB010000792.1 GCA_021839785.1 bacterium
GCGCCGACGATGCACGGCGTGAAGCCGGACTCGACCAGGTACTTCAAGCGCTGGTCCGCGGCGTCGAAGTACGCTGGCCGGATGCGGGCGTAATTCGTTTCCCACGGAAAGCCGGCCTCGTTCGCGCCCCGCGGATCGAACGGCGGCATGTCCGGGTACAAGCCGGCGACGATCTGGATGACGTTGAAGCCCTTCGCGCGGCGGTCGGCGGCGAGCTGCTGGAACTCGTCGGGCCAGCGCAACCGGTGGCAGAGTCCCATCCACCAAGTATCGCCCAGCCAGAAGAACGGCGTGCCGTCCGCGTGTTCGAGGTGCCGCCAATCCGATGCCACGCGGAGCGGACCATGCGCGAAGAGAGGGTTGGTGCCGGTGTAAGGCCCGATTTCGACCGCCCCCAACACGCCGTGCAGGCCGGCATCGCCGGGGTCGCTGCACTCGGTGCGATACCGGTGGATGCCGGTCCGGGATGAAGCGTAGCGCACTTTCCAGGTCGCGCCGCCGTCCCAAAACGCCGGCACGCGCAATTGTCGCCCCGCCGGATTGGTGAAAATGACATCGACCGTCAGGTCGTTGAAAGGATCGGCGTGGGGTCGCGCCGCCTGGAACGCGATTTCCACCGCCACGTTCGCCTCCGTGTGGTACGTGGCCGCCTCGGTGGCAACGGAAATGAGAGCCAAAGCGGTGGCTAGGAGGCGAGGCAGACGAAGTAGCAAGCGACAACCAAGCGAGCGAGCGGCGACACGGATGAGGCGTTGGACTGCGGGTGCGGGCATGGCGGGATGGGTAGCACGGGCGACGGAGGGCAGCAAACACGATTCCGTGCGGTGCCCCAAGCGCTGCCCTTCCTCGTTGATTTCCCTCGGCTGGCGTCGAGCCACTTCAAGGGAGCGCGACCGGTTCGGAGCGACGCGCCGGCTGGTTCGGGGCAGCGCCCCAGAGGTGAGTTCGGCGAGGACGCCAAACTCGGCGGGCGAGACGCCCGCGCGCCCACAATCCGCCTGGCACCGCGAGCGGGGAAAAAGAGAAAGGCCGGACAAACAGGTCCGGCCCTTTCACACACGCGCACCTGAGAACCGAGTGCGCCAACAACGCCGACACAATAACCCGAGCCGTGTCTCCCACCAGTCACCAGTTCTGGGGACAGTCGCCTGCCCCGGCAGGTCGCCAGCAGAACGCTATTTCACCGAGTCGTCGGCAGGCCGGCCCAGCTTTTCGTACAAACCGCGGCGCCCCGCCTTGTCGCCTGCGAGGATTTTCTGCGCGTAACGCGCCACCGCCTCGGCCGAATAGACCGGCGTGGCGAGGTAGTTGGTGCCGGCGCGGAGGGTCTCGCCGGCGGGGTCCGCGGCAGCGGCAAGGAACGAGAAGTTCAACGCCAGGCCGGCGACGAAAGCGACGCGAACGAGCGGACGGCAACAGGTTGTTTTCATAATCGAATGAGAGAAGTGGGGCCGGTGGGCGAAGGCAAGGCCGAGATTCACTTGCTGAAGATGCGGTTGGTGCGCCAGTAGTCGGTGACCATCCAGAGGTTGAGCGGGTAAAGGAGCTGGCCGCGCCTGACCAGCCGCGAACTGCCGTCCGCGAAGGCGTAGTTGGAATAGCCGACGTTAGACTGCTTGCCGCCGCTCAGGTGTCGCGCCCGCTCGATCTGGTCCACGTCGTTGCCCTGCCCTTCGAAGCAATCCATGTAAAAGTGCTCCGAGCCGGTCATCTTCTCGCCGAAGACAATGGTCTCGGTCGGCTTCGGGATGGCGCTCTCGGTGATGCTCTTGCCGCCGATCGACGAAAACGGCAGGTGCAGCACCTCCTGAAAGTAATCGTTCCAACCATTGATGATGAAGCTGCGCGGGGCGGAGTCGGGCGCCACCGGCCGGGCAGTGGTGGACGCAACCACCCGGCGGGCGCGGTTGGTCGGGTCGTTCGGGCAAAGCAGGATCTTCACGTCCTGATAACCCGGCTGCAATTGCGTGGGCCAGCGGTTCTGGTCCGTGCGCGGCGGGAAAACGCCCCGGTTGTCGTTCGCATAAAAGATCAGCGCCAGCGCGAGCTGATGCTCGTTGTTCTGGCACAGCGCTACCTGCGCCCGCGCCTTGGCCCGGCCCAACGCCGGCAACAACATCCCGGCCAGGATCGCGATGATCGCAATCACCACGAGCAGTTCGATCAGCGTAAAGCCACGCCGCGCGGGCACCGACGAACCTTTGCGAGCGATCTGGGGCACAGGTGGGTTCTGCCAAACTCGGGCCGGGAACACAACCCCGCATTCGGCCCGAAGCCGGGCGCGCGGGCGCATTCCCGTTTTTGGGCGCGCGACCGTCTCGGTCGCAGCCGCGGAGTCTCGCGGACGACCAAGTCTCCCGCCCTCGCGGATTGGATATCCGCGCTCCTTGGTCAGCGCGTGCGGATGTATGGTTCTTCCTCCCAATTCGTGGCCGGCCAGATGAAGCTGTTCACCGCGCCATCGTAGCGGAGGCAGAGATCCCGGATGTTGGTTTTCCGAGAGAAGTTCGCATCCGAGCCGGTCCAGCCGCTGAACAAGTGCCGGTGCCACGGACAGGCCAGCACGATGAACCGCGTGTTCCAGCGGGCGATCTGTTCTTCGAGCCATTTCTTGCCTTCGGCGGTCGTCTGCTGCCAGGGGCCCATATGATACGCGTAGCTCGTGGTGAAATCGCCGAAGTATTCCCAGCCCAGGTCGATCGGGATGCGCCCCCGCGTGCGGTCCGAACGGCAGATGAACGAGTTGGTGTTCTCGACGTAACCTTTCTCGAGGTAAGGCTGGTTGCCGCCGGGATACCCGTAAGTCTTGTTGGTCGGATTGACGAGGTACAGCGGGGGCCGGTCGCGCTGGTCGTCGCGGTACATCATGATCCCCAGTCCGATCTGCCGCTGATTGTTGGTGCAATACATCCGCCGGGCGTTTTCCTTCGCCCGCCCCAGCAACGGCAGAAGCATCCCGGCCAGGATGGCGATGATGGCGATCACCACCAGCAGCTCGATGAGCGTGAAGGCGGCGCGTGCTCGCCCGGTGATGAGCCTGTGTCGTCCGCGCATGGTGTTGGCGGCGCGGGCGGGACAAATCCACCCGCGCCGGTCAGCTCAAGGATTCATTTCATCAGCCGGAAAAACTGCGTGCCGGTGCCGATGGGCAGGGTGACCACGTTGCGGCCGTTGACCACCTCGACCGTGGCGTTGACCACGCCCCACTGCGGGTCGGTGAGCGTGGGCGTGCCTTGGACGACAAAGTCGGTGGCCTCGGCGGGCCAGCTCACCAGCACGTTGTTGCCGGACCGTTCGATGGCCAGGGTCACGTCGGTGACGGGCTTGCAGTCGGCGATGGGATTCACGCCCGCCAGCGGCCCGCACGGGCGGATGACGCCGTAGCGCACGCGCGTCACGGCGATCTTGGCCTGCACGTCGCCGGCATCCTGGGTGGTGAACCGGGCCGCGGCCTGTGGGCCCTGGTTGACGCCGGTAAACTTCACGCCGTCGATCTCCCAATACGCCTCTTTCCACTGGTCGCTGCCTTCGAGCGTCACGAAGTAACTGTCCGGCGTGAACCCGAAGGTTTCCACCCCATTGACCTCGGTCTTGTACACCTCCGGCTTGATCCGGCAGCCGGCCAGGGCGGGGTCGTCATAATAGGTGATGCAAATCGCGAGGTGCGCGGGCGGTTGTGAAGTCGGTCCCAGCTTCTGGTCGGTGATGGCAAAGTTCAGGTACTGGTGGGCAAAGCCCGGTGTGCCGTCGTCCTGCGCCGGCCGCACCGCCAGGCGGCGGTCGTTCGCCGGGCCGGCTTCCTCGACCACCATTTCCTGGTCGCCGCCGCTGTTGCCAGTGTTAAGGCCATCGCGGATGTCCTTCCCGAGATCCAGCTCGGCGAAGTTGCCATAAAGGTCGGTGCAAATGTTCGGGTCTTCCACGCAATCGGCGAGCGGGTCCTGGCCGGCGAGCGGATGGTCGCCGGTCCGGAGCACCGCCAATTCGATGCGCGAGACCGCCACCTGGCCGTTCTGCGAGAGAAAACGCGGACCCGCGGTGTATTCGTCGGCGTTCACGCCCTTGAGGTTGACGGCGGGCACGGTCCAGGAACGCCGAATCCACTGGCCGGTGCCTTCCAGCAATTGGCGCTTCTCGGCCGGATAGAAACCGATACCGCCTTTGTCGTCGGTGGCGTACGCCTCCGGGCCGAAGTGCACGTCCAGGCCCGCGAAGGCCGGGTCGTCATAGAAGTCCACGCACACCTTGACGGTGCGGGGGTCGTTGCAGGGTTTGCCGAGGTAGTTGTCCGTGATGCCGAAGTTGAGGTAAGTGCCGTTGGGCACGACCGCGTGGCGCTTGTCGCCGGTGGGGCCGACGTTGTCCACGAAGGTCACCGTGTGGTCGTGGCCGTTCAAAACGATCAGGTGATTGGTGGTGCCGGCCGCGAGGTCGAGCCCGACCAGGTTGGTGTCCGGCTCGGGATCGCAGGTTTCCGGCGGCAGGAACTGGTTGATGTCCGCCGGCTCGCCAAAGGCGCCCTGCGAGCCAAACGCCACCACGCGCACGATCAGGCCGGGCACGCCTTCGAAGCGGATGGTGCCGCCGTTGACGCCGCCGGCGCGCGTGTCGCCCTGGGCGTTGGCGGGCACGGAGCCGATGAAATGCGTGCCGTCCGAGGCGCGGATGCCGTTGGCGATGCGGAACAGAATCCAGTTCCAGCGCTTGTTTTTCGCCTCGACCGGCACCTGCCCGCCGACCGGCCAGGCCAGTTCCGGCAGCGTGCCGGTGAGGAAGGTGAAGTCGCGCGGATTGCCTTGGGCGTTGAGGAGCGAGGCGTCACCGTAAGCCTGGATCAAAATGTCGATGGTGTCGTCATCCGCCCATTCAGAGTAGAGCGTGTCGGCGATGTTCAGGTAATTGCCGGTGACCTTCTTGCCGGTGTGCCCGCCGATGGTGAAATCCTCGGTCACCTGGTCGCCGCCGGTCAGGATCGAAACCGCGGTGTTGTCCCACATCGGGCCGGCCGGGTCGAGAGTGCCTTCGGTCACGATGTAATGGACCGGGGCGTTGGGGTCGATCGTAGTCGGCCACTGTTCGGGGTCGTAAGGACCGGTTTGGGCGCTGGCAATCGCGGCCAGGCCAAAGCCGGCCACAACGCCTTTCAGGAGTTGAATTGCTTTCATAGTTTTGGGTATGCACGACAAGGTGCATTTATCGCCCAGCGGGTGTCAAAAGGAATTTGCGGCTGTGCCTCCAAAGGTGACATGCTGCCCGGCGATGAACATTTCCCGGTTTCAACCTGTCGGCTGCCTGGACTTTCCGGCACTGCGCGTCCTCGCTTGCTGGCTCGCCGGCTGGACGCTCGTGTTCGCCGCCCGCGCCGCGCCAATCAACCCGCCCATCGGCCCGTACACGCACCCGGACGCGGCGGAATTGGCCAAGGCCACACGGTTCGGCACCAACAGTCCCGTGGTGTTGACCTCGTACTTTTATTGGTACGACAGCTACACCCAGGCGCACCTCATCGACGCGGACGGCACGGACGCGCTCACGGATCATCCGCCGACGCTGACGGACTTCTCGTACAAATCGACGGCCTGGCACCGCACCCAATTGGAGGACATGATCGCCGCGGGCATCGACGTGGCCCTGCCGGTCTATTGGGGCGAGCCTTCGCAGCGCATTCCCGGCAAACCGGCGCTGGAACAACCCTGGAGTTTCGCCGGCCTCCCGCCACTCGTCCAAGCGCGCGACGCACTGCTGGCCGAAGGCAAAAGGCCGCCTGCGATTGGCATGTTTTACGACACCTCCACGCTCCAGTACAACGCGGCGGGCACCCGCATCGACCTCACCACCGACTATGGCCGGCGCTGGTTCTACGAGAGCATCCGCGACTTCTTCTCGCTCATCCCGGCGCGGCACTGGGCCACGATTGAAGGCCGGCCGATCATCTTCCTCTACTCCGCCGGCTTCGCCACTGCGCACGACCAGAGTTGCATCGACTACGTGCGCCAGGAATTCGCCCAGGACTTCAGCGGCGTGGACCCGTACATCGTGCGCGAAATCTCCTGGAACGTGAAAGCCGACAACACCTATGCCTGGGGCGGCGCGATCTCGCTGCGCAATCCCGGCGTCGCGGCCCTCGGCCCCGGCTACGATCACTCCGCCGTGCCCGGCCGCGAGCCGCTCGTCGTCCCGCGCGAAAACGGCGCTTTCTTCGAGCGCCAATGGACCCGTTTCTTGCGCGCGCCCTCCAAGCTGGTTCACATCGAGACCTGGGACGAGTTCCACGAAGGCACGGACATCGCGGCGTCGAAGGAGTACGGGCGGCAATACATCGAGCTGAACCGGAAGTTCGCCGACCTGTTCAAGGCCGGCATCCGGCCGCCGCGGCCGCGCGGGCCATACTCGGACGCGAAGTCGGTGAGCGTGGCGCTGCAGGCCACCAACGAGGCGCGCGGCCTCACCCAGTTCGAGTTCGCCGATGGCGCGACCGTCCCCGCTGAAGCCGGTGGTCGAGCTTGCCGGGTCACCGCGCCCACCAGCCACGCCGGGCGCTACATTTATTTCCAGATCGACGACTCGTTCAAATGGGCGGACGACATGCTGGTGGACGTGGAGGTCGAGTACTTCGATCAAGGCACCGGCAGCTTCCGCATCGAGTACGACGGTCCGGACCCGAACGCGCCTTTCAACGGCGCCTACACCGCGAGCAAGACCGCCGCCACGCTCGCCAACTCCGGTCAGTGGAAGACCGCGAAGTTTCGATTGCTCGGCGCGCGCTTCCTCAACTCCCAGAACGGCGGCGCGGACTTCCGCATCGCCGTGCAGGCCGACCCGTTTTACGTGCGGCGCGTCACCGTGTCGCGGCTCGGCGTGCCGGCCGAGGCGGGGCAAACGCTTCACGGCTGGCAACCAGATTTCAGCGAACCGCTGGGGACAAACTGGATTGTCGTCGGCGCTGCCCCTGACGTCTTTCGCTCGCGCTCGGGAATGCTCCAGTTCGGACCCGCCACTGTCAGGCCCACCTGCTTGCTCGCCGAACCGCCAGGCCTGACGCGCTCCGGCGCGGAAGTCCTGACCCGCATCCGACCCGTCAACGTGAGCGCCGGGCTGACGTGGCCGGGCGGCGTGGCGATGGTCGCGGACGCCCAATCGGGAGACGGCTTCGCCGCCGCATTCCGTTACACGGCAACCGGTCAACCCGAACTCGGCCTGTCTCGAACCACCGCCGATGACGGTCCGGTTGCCGCCGCGGCGTGGGAAGTAAACCGCTGGTACTGGCTCCGGGTCAGACACCAAACCAACTCCGCGGCCGGCTACCCGGACCTGTGGCTGCGCTGCTGGCCCGCGGACGGCGAAACGCCGGAGCCAGGCGCGTGGACCTTGTGGCGCGATTATTATCCCGCCAACGCGGCGGCCAGCGGACTGCCCGGCCTCGTGGCCGGCGCGGGCGTTTTCGAGGGGGATTAGT
>JAKCAB010000522.1 GCA_021839785.1 bacterium
GGAGTCATCGCAGACCTGACGGCCCTCCGCCTCCGGTAACGTCTTGCCGTGAGTCAACACGGTTCTGCCATCGTCGCCGGCCTTGCCTTCGCACGCCACCGTGCCGAAGCTGGCGGGCCATGAACCTGGCGGATTACATCGACCACACCTGCCTGCGACCTGACGCCACCGCAAAGGACATCGAGTGGCTCTGCGCCGAAGCGCGGGAGCACCGTTTTTACGCCGTTTGCGTGAACGGTTCGCGCGTCGAATTGGCGCGTCATTGCCTCGAGGAAACCACGGTGAAAGTCGCCACAGTCGTCGGCTTTCCGCTCGGTGCGATGGACGCCGACGCCAAGCGCTTCGAGACCGAGGCAGCCGTTGATGCCGGCGCGCAGGAAATTGACATGGTTCTCAACATCGGCCGGCTCAAAGACGGGGATGACCGGTTCGTGTTCCGCGAATTGCGCGACGTGGTGGAAGCCGCCGATGGCCTGCCGGTCAAGGTCATCATTGAGGCCTGCCTGCTGAACCGCGACGAAAAACTCCGGGCCTGCAGCCTCATCCTCGAATCGGGCGCGCGGTTCGTGAAGACCTCGACCGGTTTCGCGGCGGGCGGCGCCACGATCGAGGACGTGAAGCTCCTGCGCGAAGCGGTGGGGCCGAAGTTTGGGGTGAAGGCCGCGGGGGGCATTCGCGACGCTGCCACCGCGCGGGCGATGATCGAAGCCGGCGCCAACCGCCTTGGCACCTCCGCCGGCGTGGGCATCGTAACTGGGGAGGCCGGTTCGGCGGCTTGCGCAATCACGCCAGCCTACCCAATCGAATGACGCAACCGGATCGGTTCACCTACACACCGGCAGAAAAGCCAGCGGTCAAATGCGGCACTGGCAGCTTTGTGCCTTACGAGCCCGCTTGGTAGAAAATCGAGAAGGGCGGAGTTGGACTTCGTCGCATCTGCCGCCACCGACTGAAATGGACGACCGTCGGGTCCAGGTAAACTGAGCCGTCGCGTAGTTTCGTGGTGCCGATGAGCGTTGTATTGTACGTTTCGGTGCGGCGGCTACCGGTTACCGCGTTGACCTTGCTGCCCACGTAAGTCCAGTCCGGCTCCGGATGTTGGTGTCCGTTCAACTCAGCCACCATTACGTGTATGAAGCGGACAGCGCCAGTCTGCGATTCGATCGCAAAGCAGGCAATCAGGTGCCAACCGGAATGGCCGTTGTGGCTTTCCCCGCCTTTACCTATCTGAATTGTGGACTTGACCTCGAGGCCGACGGTTTGGCTGTGTTCTCTTGCCTGAGGGTTGATGAGGTCAGGATAGCGTTGGTCGGAGTTGTGCTTGTACGGTGAGTGCTCGTGAAGGGCGTCGCAGAACACATTGGAGACGAGACCGCTGAAATTGTTCCCCTGGATGTATTCCGGTAACGGCTTGGCACCACTGGCCAGCAGGTTGGCATTGATGCGGAAGACGAGGCTTTGCGTCGCATTCATCGCGGCCTGCAGATGGCTTACCTTCATCCCCAACGGCAACGGCGTCTGAGGGCGAAAGTAATCGGGGTTGACCTCCGGGGGGGAGCCGGCGGAGTCGGGTGCGTAAGCTCCGGCCACCACTTGCTGGAGCGGACAGCCCAGGCTCTTGGCCAGAGATTCGAGCGTGTCCAGGGAGATGTTCTCGCGTCCATTCTCGAAGCCGGAGAGAAACTGATAGGAGATGCCGGTCCGGGCGGCGACTTGGTCTTGCGTCAGGCGTTTTTGCTCGCGGAGTTTGCGGACGAATCGCCCGATGATGGTCTTGGCTTCCATTTCGCCTTTGGTTGATACCAAGAATGGGCTTGCGCGTCTTTCGCCTATAGGCGAAAAGTCAGCCATTGCGAATGCAGCAACTTTTCCACGCCGATTGTTTCGATTGGCTGCGCGAGCGTCCTCAGCACTCGCTGCACGCCGTCTGCACCGACCCGCCTTACGGCCTGCTGGAATTCACCCAGAAGGAGGTTTCGAAGTTGCGTGCTGGGCGCGGTGGCGTTTGGCGCCTGCCTCCCACCATTGGTGGCAGTCGCCGCGACCCGTTGCCGCGCTTTACTGTCCTGAACGAGGTCCAGAAGGAAGACCTCAAAAGGTTTTTCTCCGAATGGGGCAGATTGCTCCTTCCGGTGCTGGTGCCTGGGGCACACGTGTGCGTGGCCGGGCATCCCATCCTGCAGCCACTGGTGCAGATGGCGATGGCGGAGGCAGGTTACGAGATCCGGCCGGCCATCTTGCGGCTTTACTTCAGCTTCCGTGGCGGCGACCGACCGAAGAATGCCGAACGCGAGTTCCCGGAAGTCTGTGTGACACCGAAAGGCGCTTACGAGCCGTGGATGTTGTTTCGGAAGCCCATCGGCGAAAAGACCGTCGCACAGAACCTGCGTCGCTGGAAAACAGGCGGCCTCCGCCGGCTTGCTGCCGACAAACCGCTGCCTGACGTTATACCCAGCGGGCGCACGCCCGACCGGGAGGAAGCCATCTCGAACCACCCCTGTCTCAAGCCGCAGCATCTCATGCGCATCCTGGTTCGTGCGCTCTTGCCACTGGGCGAAGGCATTGTGCTCGATCCGTTTATGGGTTCCGGATCCACCGTGGCCGCGGCGCAGACCATCGGATACGACGCGATCGGCATCGAAGTGGACGCTCAGTATTTCAGTCTGGCAGAGGAAGCCATTCCCCGGCTCGCCGCGCTATACCCGGACTTCAGGGGTGAGGAACTTGAGATGCAGGCCGACTACCGATCCCCGGAGCCCGACGACGAGAAGCAGATGGCCTTGCTTCTCGCTGAGGCAGCCGTTCCGTTCGGCAAAAGGAACGGCGGCGACAAGCCGGCGACACCAACCAACCATCACTAAACGCTGCCGAGTGCGCTGGCCTTACTCCCCCGTCCGGCTGTCGGGCACGCACCATAAGAGGCCGGGTTTGTTCAGACGTTGTTCCTGCTGGAATTTCTCGAACGTGATGAAGTGGACCTGGCCGCTGAAGCCCAGGATCACTGCGCCCTTCTTATGCCGGCGGCCTACGCCTTCGTCCAGGTTCGGGTACTGGCTGGCGTCGTGGCCGGGATTGGGGCCGTACACGCCGCCGTAGTTCTTGATGTCGGGCTCCCACAGGGCGTAGGCGGCGGGATTGAAGGCGCTGAGTTTGTACGTGCGGCCGTTGGCCTGGCGGCCATAGGCGCAGACGGCGCCGTTCATGATGTAGCTGGAGAGCCGTTGCTGCCGCTTGGTCCACGAAACGTCGTTGGTTTTGTCGAGCGGACAATTGTAAATCTTGCGCTCGCTCACGAACGGCCAGTACAGGCCGGCGGTGATGTACTGCCACTCGTTGGTCTTGAGCGGGTCGGGAGCGCGGCCCCCGACGGGCTGGTAAAGCCAGCCGGGGCCGTAGTCGTTGCCCCAGTTCGGCCACGGCATCCAATCGGCGTTGTCGTTGGCATACATGTGCATGGCCAGCGCGAGCTGTTTGTTGTTGCCCACGCAGGCCGTGCGCTGCGCCTTCTCTTTGGCCGTGGCCAAGGCGGGCAACAGGAGGCTGGCCAGGATCGCAATGATCGCAATGACCACCAGTAGTTCGATCAAAGTGAAGGCGATCGCCGGCCGGGGTGACAACGCGCGGGTGCCGCGAGGGGCGTTTGGATTCACGTTCGGAATATCCCTGGCAAGTCTGCTTTCTGCAACCTCGGACTCCGCGGCTGCGCGCCAACGAGCACATCCCCGTTTTTGGCGCGCGACCGTCTCGGTCGCAGCCGCCGGGTCTGGTCAACGGTAAGGTTCACGGACTTCGGTTCACCCAATGGTCAGCGCCATCGCGGCGTCAGGGTTTGGCGGGGTGGCGAACGGGCAGGCGGAGGCGCCCGACCTACTCGTTTTTCCCTGCGCGGCAATTTTTGTCGCAATTGCGACATTTTATGTACCATACGGTCCCGACGCTTCCCGTTTCCGCCTGCGGGACAACGGACCCTGGCCGATCCGGCCGTTGGCAGGCAGTCAGGTCCATTCGCCTCAGCCAGAAACTGAACTGCGCCCCGCGCCAACCATGACAGGCGAGCTGCAATCTTGCTGCGCAGCAGGCCGCCGATGCTCGCCGGGTCGCCCAACCGGTTCTGCACATCGACGTTGGCCGCGGACCGAAATTTCATCACACTGGCGCCGGACGGAAATGTTCTCGGTTACTTCTGCCTTGCGTTCCTGGCTGCTGCGTCTGCCCAAGCAGACGCGCACGATCCTGCTGACGACGATCTACGGCCTGGGCGCCGGCCTTGCCGCCGTCGCGTTCCAAGCGGCCATGAGCCAGCTCTACCAGGAGGGCCTGGTGAAGCTGGCCAAGCAGTCGGGGACAGTCTTCTTGCTTGGCAGCCTGGCGTTGATGCTGGGCGGCGGCCTGGTCGCGGGATGGCTGATGAACTCGTTTTGCCGGGAGGCGGCGGGCAGCGGCATCCCGCAGTTGAAGGCGGCGTTTTGGAAGGACTTCGGTCACGTGCCGTTCCGCGTGGCGTGGGTGAAGTTCATCGCTGGCGCCATCCAGATCGGGACCGGCAGCAGTCTGGGCCGCGAGGGGCCCAGTGTGCAACTGGCGGGCACGGTGGCTTCCAACCTGGCCGGCCTCGCGGGTGAGCCGAAACAAAAGCGACGGCAGGGCGCGGCCACCGGCGCGGCGGCGGGTCTGGCGGCAGCTTTCAACACACCGCTGGCGGCGGTGACCTTCGCGCTCGAGGAAATCATTGGCGATCTGAACAGCCGCCTGCTGGGCAGCATCCTGCTGGCGGGCATGTTGGGCGCGCTGGTGACCCACGGCTTGCTCGGGCCGCAGCCGGCGTTCCAATTGGAGCCGTTGGGCGAACCGCAGTGGCGGTCTTACCTCATCGTGCCGCTGGTGGCGGCGGTGGCGGGATTGGTCGGGGTGGCCTTTCAACGAGGCGCGCTTGGATTGCGCGCATTGAGCCAGCGTTGGAAACCCATTCCGCCCTGGACGCGGCCCGCCATCGGGGCGCTCATCTGTTGGGCGTTGGGCGTGGCCGTCTTTTTCCACGGTCACACGCGCGGTCATCTGGGAGTGTTCGGACTGGGTTACGGCGATTTGACCGACGCCCTGGCTGGCAAACTCGCCTGGGACATTGCGGCGGTTCTCCTGTTCACGAAATTCATCGCTACGGTGAGTTGTTACGGCACCGGCGGCTGCGGCGGGATTTTTTCGCCCAACCTGTTTTTCGGCGCGATGGTGGGTGTGTGCCTGTCCGGCCTGGTGAACCACGTGCTGCCGCTCGCCGCTGGCGACAAGGCGGTGCTGGCGGTCGTGGGCATGAGCGCCACATTGGGCGCGGTGGTGCGGGCCCCGGTCACAAGCGTGCTGATCGTCTTCGAAATGACGCACGAATTCGCCCTGGTGCCGCCGTTGATGCTGGGGGCGCTGGTCAGCCAGGCGTTGAGCCGACGCCTGCTCCGGCACAACTTTTACGACGCCCTGCTCGAACAGGACGGCCACGACTTGGATCGCTTCGTGCCGCCGCGCGATTTGCGTGCCTGGCAGGAACAACCGGCTTCTGCGCTGGCCAACCGCAATCCAGTCATCGCCGATTCGCTCAAACCCGAGGCGCTGGAGCGACTCATGGAGGCATACCCTTACCAGCGCTTTCCCGTGGTCGAAGCGGGTGCACTGCGCGGCTTCCTCGAACGGGCGGAAGTCCGCGCGGCGCTCAAGGAAAAGCGCGAACCGCGCCTGGCGGAGGCGGTCTTGTGCTCTGCAACCGCCAGCCTGCGGGAGGTTCAGGAACGCTTGATGGAGTCGCCGACGGGAATGGTCTTGCTGCAGAACTGGCCCAGCGGACCGGTGGAAGGACTCCTCACCCTCCACGATCTTTTACGCGCCGAAATGGCGGCGGCCGAGCGGGCTGGCGACGACGCCGGCTAGCGAATTTTTCAAACCGTCCGCGGCGCGCTACCCTTTCGCCCATGTTGTTTCTAACCAAATTGGTGCTCGCGGTTGGGGTTGGCGTCTTGATTCTCGCTTTGCTGTGAAGCGGTTCGCCTACGGCCGTGACCCGCTGTGCCTGGCCGGGTGCGCCTTGTACGTCTTGAATCGCTGGGCGCTGAAACCTCACCTGGCCTCGTCTTTCCTGCGCGGCCAATTCAACGACCTCCTGCTGATTCCTTGTGCCCTGCCGTGGGTGCTCTGGCTGCAGCGCAAACTCGGTCTGCGTACCCACGACGCGCCACCCGGCGCCGGCGAAATTGCCTTTCACCTCGTTGTCTGGAGTGTGTTGTTCGAGGTGATCGGACCGCACCTCATGCGCGTCACCGGCGATCCACTCGACGTGCTGGCGTATGCGGTCGGAGCGGTGCTCGCGCTAGGCTGGTGGCAACGCGACGGCTTGCGGCGGCAGTTCCAGCCATGAGCTTCGACCGGCTGGCGCCGCATTACCGTTGGATGGAGCGCGTGCTAACCGGCGGGAAACTTCAACGGTGTCGGCTCGCCTGGCTGGGTGAAGTGCGGGAAAGCCGGAACGTGCTCGTGGTGGGTGAAGGCCCGGGACGGTTCCTGGCCGAAGCCGCGCGCGCCTTGCCATCGGTGCGATTTTGTTGCGTGGACGCGAGCGCTGCGATGCTCGAACGGGCCAGGGTGGCTTGGGCGAACGCCGGCGGGAAGCCCTTGCGGGCGCAATTCGTACGGGCGGAACTGCCAGCCTGGCAACCGCCGGCAGGCGCCTTCGATCTGGTGGTCACGCACTTCTTCCTCGATTGCTTTCCGCCTGAGTCGCTGGCCGCGGTGGTGACGCGGCTGGCTGCCGCGGCTCGCGGCGACGCCCGCTGGCTCCTCGCGGATTTCTGTGTGCCGGCGCGCGGCGCGGCGCGGCTGCGGGCGCGGCTGGTGTTGTGGGCGGCGTATTCGTTCTTTCGGGTGGCCACCCGCCTGCCGGCCCGCCAGCTCGCGACGCCCGATGCCTGCCTCGAAGCGGAAGGCTTCCGATTGATGCGCCGCCGCACGAGCGATTGGGGTTTGCTGTACAGTGACCTTTGGCAGCGCGGCGCGCCCGCGTCCGCTGCCGGCCCGACCAGCGACGCGCTTGCGCCCGGCTTGCGAGCGGCTAGTGTGCGACCGCCATGACCGTCAAAGTCACGTACTACCTCGAAGTCATTTCGTCCTGGTGCTATTGGGCGGAACCCGCGTGGGCGGAGTTGAAGCGCCTGTTCGCCGACCGCCCGGTGGAGTTCGATTGGTGCATCGCTTTACTGGACGCCCCGGCTCTGCCGGTGTCGCGCGAGCAATGCGACTGGTTTTACCGCCGCAGCGGGATGATCGCGCGGGCGCCGTTCATGCTCAACTCGGGTTGGCTCGATCCAGCCCTCAGGGAGTACCTCGCGCCCAACCTGCTGGCCGAGGCGGCGAAAGACTTCGGCGTCACCGACGACCGTG
>JAKCAB010000668.1 GCA_021839785.1 bacterium
GGGGGTGCGTCGACCCAGCGCCATAATGAAGTTCCTCGTTGGACGCTCTCCCCTTTTAAATGTTCACTCCCCCGGGCGACTTTTTTGACGGGCTGCTAAGGCCGGGGTGGTGGACGGCATTCCGGACGATTTCGACGCCGCCATCGCGCTGTTCCTCCGGCAGCAGGAGAAGCAAGCGACGTTGAGCGACGATATCGCGAGCCTGCTCGCCGAGACGGAGCGGTGGTTCGGCGACGAGTTTCACGGGCGGAATGAATACGAGACGGTCGCCAATCTGCGGGGCGAACTCGACGCGCTTGTCGAGAAGGAGGACGCGCTCGCCCGCGACTGGAACGCGCATCTGCACGGGCTGAAGGCGACGTTCGACCTCGTGCTGAAAAACCTCGGCCACGTCGCCCGCACCGCGAGCGACCTGAACCGCGCCTTCGCCCAGGTGCGCGTCTCGAACCTCAAAGCCATCAAGCGCGAAGTCGTCGAGCAGAGTGACCTCGTGAGTTGGATCCGCAGGCTGGCGCAGGCCGAGCGGCCCGGCTTGTTCGACGACGACACGAGCCTGAGCGCGACTCTGAAGAATTTCCGCGCCGAGCTGGAGGGCAATCCGATCATCCGCTTCGCTGACCTATTCACGCTCGGCGTCACCGTGACGGGCGCGGACGACCGGCGGCACACCTACCGTGACTTCCGGCAAATCGAGTCGCACGGCACCACCATCACCATCAAGGTGCTGTTCAATCTCCTGCTCTTGAAAGCCCAGTTGCGCCGCGACGATTGTGCGGTGCCCTTCTTCCTCGACGAAATCCAGACGCTCGACCCGGCCAACCGCCACGCGATTCTGACCACCGCGCGGCAACTCGGCTTCATCGCCATCACCGCCGCGCCCGAAGCCGTGAGCGAGGTGGACGCGCTCTATTTCCTCCAACCGCAAAAAGGCCGGATTGTCCTGCGCCACAAACATCGCGTGTCCGTCAAACGCGCATTCGCCGCCAGCCAGCCATGAAGCTTCAAGCTCAAGCTCAAACTAAGCTGCGTGCATTGGTGGAGAGCGGGGCGCTACCCGCCAGTCAATGCGGTCAGGCATTCCTGCAGCTCCTCGCGCCAATGCTCGACAGCGGAGTGCTGGACTGGAGGCGAAGCGGTACTGGCCGCAGGCTCCTGGTGAACAATGCCGACGTCTTGCGAGACTTTTGCCGCCAGCGTTTTCCAGAAGCAATCTTGCCGACGGATGCCGGAAGTCGCGCTGCAAGCGTGAGCCGCTTCCGTGACACCAAGGCGATGGCGAACAGCGAGCATGAAATCATTTCCCTTCGCGCGTGGCGGGAGGATGCGCTGTCGAAAAATGGCAAACCCGTGGGTGCGGCAGCGGCCACCTCTGCACACGGCGTGTTTTCGTTTCTGCTGACACAGGAAAGCCCCTATGAGTTGCGCGGCCCGTGTGCCTTGGTGGAAAACCCGGCGGTGTTTGCGGCTGCCGAACAACTCAATCTCGGCGTTGGCTTGATAATTTACGGACATGGACGGATCTCAAATCGTGCCGTTGACTGGCCGATCCACTCGGCCGACTCCAGTTTTCGGCTGCTTCACCTGCCGGACTACGACCCGGTGGGCCTATCCGCATTCCAGCGGCTACATTTGCAGCTCGGCAAACGGGTTGTTCTCCATTTGCCCGCCGACTTGGAAACGCGCTTTGCCCGATTCTCCAACCGTCAGTTGCTGGAGAAGGGCAATAGCCAGGCGATGCTCGCCCAGCTTCGACGCGCCACCTGCCCGCAGTCCGCCGTGTGGTTGAACCGATTGATCGCCACAACGCGGGACTGGAGCAGGAAGCCCTGTTGCTGCAATTTGACAAGCGCGCTTCGTAATTTATGGACGAATCCCAACTGGGCCGCCGGACGGACGTCGAGTTGAAGGTGTTCTTCGACCGGCTGTTCCCGCACAGTTTTGCCGGGGCGGATGTGCTGACGGAACTTGCGCCGGAGAGTTGGGAGCCGTCACCGTTGCTGGCGTGCTTTCACCTCACGCCAGAGCAGATGTTCAGGGAATGCCAGCGGATGTACCGGTGCCTGGAGGAACAGCTCGCTTCCCGCCGCAAGCGTGAGCCGGACAATCCAGCATTCGCACCGCAACCCGAGCCGACGTTGGAGAAAGTGCTGGCCGATTGGAAGAGTGTGCCTGTGAATGTTGCCGCGGAGGTGACAGAACTGGTAGGCCGTTGCCTGTGGGACGTGTTTTCGGACGGGCATGATGTCCTCGTATCCGATGGGCGTCTGGCCGACTTGGGATCCTTCCGGGCGGCCGGCGGGTTCATCTCCAGCTACCTGGATGGTCAGGTGGATGAATGGTGGAATGGCGACTACCTGCGCTTTTACATGGGCACGCCCTGGATTTTGTGCTCGGACATCCACGACCGCGCTGACCTGACGACGGTTTACGCGACGATTTTCCGGCGGCTCAAAACACTGGGCGCGGATTGGGTGTATCACTTTCCTGAAATTGGGTGTTGGTGGATTTCGGCCCGGGCCAAGTGGCAGCCGGGAAGCCGGAGGAGTATTCGCCATCGGAAGCGTTCGCGAGAGAGCAAGAGGTGCGCGAGCGGCAGGCCGAACTGGAAAACGCCCGCGCGGAGCTGAGGGAGATTCACGCGCAATCCCGACGGGACGCATTGGATCGTCCACCGCCAACGACCGTGCGCGTTTATCAAGCGGTCTTCGGACGCGACCCGAAAGGCTGGCCGCCTGAATAGCGATCAAAGGTTTTGTCTTGCCCGTGTTCTCGAGCGGCACTGGCGAAGTTGCGCGCGACCGGCCTGCCCGAGCGCTGGCTGTCGCAGGAAAATGCTTCGTAGCTCGAAGCCCGGCGCCGCCGCGCCGCGAGCTGAAACCGCTGACCGCAAGCATTGAGGCTGGTGTCAGCATTCCACGGGCAGTGCGTCCCTGCTCCCAAGCCGCTGGTGTATCCGCCGAACCGTGCTATCCTTGGCGGTTCGTTACGCTTAAGAGCTCGTATCGTCAGGAAATGCTCGCTACACCGGACATCATCCGCGAGGCCGCTCAGCCCCACCGCTTGAGCGCGCTGCTCCCGCGTTGGTTGGAAGAGGTGCCGCTTTACCGCCATTACCCTGCCGCGGCGGACAACGCCGCATCGGACCTGCCGATTTTGCCAGGGTTTCACCGCCTGCCGCTTATCGGCAAGGGCGACATCCGCCGGGGATTTCCGCAGAACTTTCTCCGCGATGGCGTGGCACTGGACGAACTCCTCGACCGCGAACTCGTCGAACTCGAACACACGTCCGGCACCTCCGAGGTCCGCACGCCTTTGTTGCTTGGCCTGGGTTGGTGGGCCGAACAGGAGGCGCGCGCGCTGCGGCTGAATCGGCTCGTGGCCGAAACCCTCGATGCCCTGCCTGCCGCCCGCCGGGTCACGATCAACTCGCCCGTTTGCAGCGGCGACATCTGCTACTCCGGCACGCCCGCGCTCGCGGACCGGATCGTCGGCAATGCGCTGTTCACGAGCCTGTCCCGCCATCCGTTCCTTTGGAGCGAAAGTGACCTGGCGCGCATGGCCGCCGAAGCCCTGGAGTGGCAACCGCAATTCCTGGACGTGGATCCGGTTTATGGGGCGCTGTTCGCGCGGTATTGCGAACGCCGGCAGATCCGGCTCCCGTCGCTGCGCTTCATCCTCGCCAGCTACGAATTCGTGAGCGTCACCCATCGGCGCATCTTAGAGCGCGCGTTCGGCGTGCCGGTGTTTAACCTTTATGGTTCGACCGAGACCGGCCACTTATTGATGGAAGGCGAGCGCGGCGAAATGCTGCCCAGCCTCGACACCGCCTTCCTCGAAGTCGTGGGCGCGGACAACAAAGGCGTGGGGAACCTGGTCGTGACCACGCTCACGAACGACTACATGCCGCTGATCCGGTATCGCATCGGCGATTGGGTCGAGCGCCGCGAGGAACCGTACCGCACGAAATACCTCGTGCACGGTCGCGCGGCGGACGCCTTTACGGCGCCGGGGGGCACGCGCCGAACGACGCTGGAAATCGACCGTTGTTTCGCGGAGGTACCCGGCGTTTTGCATTACCAGTTGCGCCAGGATAGCGAACGGGAGTGGCGGCTCCGCTACGTCCCCGACGGTGCCCCACCCTGCCCCGCCGACGTGAACCGCTTGCGCGAACGCCTGGCGGATATGCTCCAGATCGGCGCCGGCCCGGTGATCCAGGAAACGGACGCGCTGCTCGCGGAAAGCTCGGGCAAATTCCGGTTGGGCTATCCACTTCCGCCTGCTCAAGACCCCGCGAACTAACGCGGGGGAGTTGTTTGCAGAGCGCCGGGACCCGCGCTGGACTTCAACTCCGCGACCATCGCTACCAGGACGGCGGCACTCCGCCCGCCGATGAACCGCCGGCGCAGGCGACCTTCACCGTCCAAAAGGATATTCGTGGGTAATTCGCCGCCGTTGAATCGCGCCCCGACTTGGTTGTGGGGATCGAGCAGAACGAGGTAATTGAGGCCACGCGCTTGGACGAAGCGTTTCACCCGCGCGCGCGTTGTCGGCACCGACTTCGAGATCTCACCCAAGTTATCCGCCGCGGTGGAGTGATCGGCGGCCTCGGCTGAGTCGTTGTGTTCCGCCGCGTGGCCGTGCTCGTCGGGCACGCCATCCAGCGAGATGCCCAGGATTACCAAATCTTCGGGGCGGCGCTTGGCGAGTTGGATCAAGTCCGGCAATTCCGCGGCGCAGGCGGTGCACCAGGTGGCCCAGAAATTCAGCAAAACGGGCCGCCCGCGAAAATCGGAGAGCCGCACGGTCCGCCCGTTCAGGTCCTCGAGCGCGAAATCGGAGACGGCGGGGCCGGGCCTTGACATCGCCGCGTTTGGCAACGTCGGCGGGTTCGCGGCCAGGTATTCGGCGTGGTGCTCGCGCCACCAGGCTTGACGTTGCGCCACTGCCTTGCGGACGGTCGCGACGCGTGCGGGATCGGCGGCGGTTTTACCCTCGCCGGGCGCGAGCACGTGGAACATCCGCACGCCGTAGTCGATGCCGGTCCAACCGCGCAACGCCGTTTCCGCGCTGGCAACCACCCGCAGGTCTGGGTCGTCGAGGAGCGGGACGACCACGGGCAACGCCTGCCGCGCCTCGCACTGGCGAATCAGCCGCAACCCGAGCAGGCGGATCTCCGGATCGACATCGCCGAGTTGCGCCGCGGCGAGCGGGAAGAACACGGTGCTGTGCTTCGCGGCCAGCACGCTCAGCGCTTGTTCGCGCACGCCGAGGTCGGCATCGAGGGCACCGGCCTGCAAGATCGCTTCCTGGCTTGGGTTCAAGCCAGCGGCGGTCGCCACGTCCTCGCCGAGGCGGCTCATCACCCATTCGCGATGCGGCACCTTGCCGGTCTGCCAGACTCGATCGAGGAAAGTCGCGGGGTCGGCCGTACCGTCCAGCGCAGCCTGCAACGCGTCCAGCGACGGAACCTCCGCACGCAACACCAGCCGGGTCATGAACGCTTGCCGGACCCGCGGCCACCCCACCAGGCCGAACACGCCCACGGCGACGAGCAGAAAAAGCAGGATTCGCAGGCGGATCGATCGCTTGTCAGCATTCATGGTCGCAAGCAAGTCCGAGGAATCGCGAATTGAGTCGCGGAGAAACGCGGGCCGCGTTGGCTCCGCACGATCCGCCTGACCGAGCCGCTGTCATCGTCCAACTCATGGGCCGCATTATTCAACGAGTTGGGCCGGGGCGACAGTTTATTTCGCGTTTAGGGCATAGCCGTTACCGCGAGCGGGATTGGCTGCGTGCGCGAAACCGGCGGGGTTGCGCATAACGAAGCTTGCGTCGGCGCGCCGTTCGCGGTTCAACCTTCGCCGCCCGATGTTCGTTTTGCTCAAGCAATGGGCGGAGTTCGTGACGTTTCAGCACACGGTGTTCGCCCTGCCGTTTGCCCTGGCGTCGATGGCGGTTGCCGCGCGCGACCACCACGGCTGGCCCGGGCTGCGCGTGTTCCTGCTCATCCTGGCGGCGATGGTGTGCGCGCGGACGTGCGCCATGGCCTTCAACCGCATCGTGGACCGCCGCTTCGACGCGGCAAACCCGCGCACCGCCAGCCGCCACCTGCCCGCCGGCCACATTTCACTCGCGAGCGCCTTGGCGCTTTGGGTCCTGAGCGCCGCGGGGCTGGTCCTGGCGAGCTGGCTGATCAACCGCGCCTGTTTCTACCTGTCGCCGGTGGCGTTGTTCGTGGTGTGCTTCTACTCGCTGACCAAGCGCTTCACCGATTTCACGCATGTTTATCTGGGCGCGGCGCTGGCGTTGGCGCCGATCGGCGCGTGGATCGCGGTCACCGGCGGTTTTGATTTCTTCCCGCAATACGACGGCGGGTTCTCGATCAAGCACAGCGCGGTGTTGCCGGTGTTGCTGGCGGTGGCGGTGGTCTTCTGGCTGATCGGCTTCGACATCATCTACGCGCTGCAGGACTACGAGTTCGATCGGCGAGCCGGCCTGCATTCGCTGGCGGTTCGTTGGGGCGTGAAAAACGCCCTCCGCGCCGCGTTTCTGTCGCACCTCATCATGTGGCTGGTGCTGGCGGGGTTCGGGTTGCTGGCGCGCTTTCGCGTGGCATACTTGGTGGGCTTGGTGATCATCCTGGCCTGCTTGGTCATCGAACACTGGCTGGCCCGCAAACGAAGCTTGAAATGGATCAACGTCGCTTTCTTCCGCCTCAACGCCGTGATCAGCGTGGTGTTCCTGGTCGTGACCGTGGCCGAGGTCGCGTTCCCGTGGTTCCGATTGCAGCTTGAATGAACTTCTTTCTCCAACGCAGCGAACTGAGCGATCTCCACTCCAAGGTGGCCGCCGGCGAGCGGCTGTCCGATGCCGAGGCCCTGCGCCTCTTCGAAACGAAGGACCTGAACGCGCTGGGCGCGCTCGCCGATCTGGCCAACCAGCGCCGGAATGGCAACCGCGCGACCTACATCCTGAACCGGTACCTCAACTACTCGAATTACTGCATCCTGAGCTGCCAGTTCTGCGCCTTCGCGCGCAAGAAGCGGGACGCCGACGGTTTCGAGTTGACGGTCGATCAGATGGTCCAGAAGGCGCGGGAGGCGATGGCCCTGGGCATCACCGAACTGCACATCGTCGGCGGGCTGCATCCCTCGCTGCCGTTCAGCTACTACCTCGACATGCTGCGGGCTTTGCGCGAGGCCGGGCCGCATGTGCAATTGAAATGCTTCACCGCCATCGAAATCCTCCATCTCGCCTGGCTGGCGAAAAAGTCGGTGCAGGACACCTTGGTTGAACTGCGCGACGCGGGGCTCGATTCGCTCACCGGCGGCGGGGCCGAGATTTTTGCGCCGGAAGTCCGCAGCCAGATCGCCCGCGGCAAGGAGACCGCCGAGGAATGGGCAGACGTCCACCG
>JAKCAB010000459.1 GCA_021839785.1 bacterium
GCCACCGACAATGGCACGCCGGCACGGACCAGTTCATTGGGCGTTACCGTCGTGGTCAACGAAGCGAACCAGTCGCCCGCGCTCGATCCGATCCCCGACCAAACCGTCGCCGAAGGCAGCCTCTTGACCTTGACGCTGTCCGGCGCCGACCCAGACATTCCGCCCAACGGACTCTCGTACACCCTCGACGCCAGCGCTCCAGCCGGCGCGCAGGTCGATTCTCAAACCGGCGAGTTCGCCTGGACACCGGATCTCAGCCAACCGCCGGGCAACTACACCTTCACCGTGGTCGTCACGGACAACGGCGTCCCGCCGCTGCAAGCCACCCAAACCTTCCACGTCACCGTGACGGAGGCGCCGCGCCCGCCCGTCTTCGCGACCGTGGCGCCGCAGACCATCGACGAACTGACGCCGCTCAACCTGACCGTGACCGCCACCGATCCCGACACGCCACCCAGCCAACTCGTGTACAGCCTCGACGTGGCGCCTGACGGGGCGCAAATCGACGCCGCCACCGGCGCGGTCACTTGGACGCCCACCGAAAGCCAGGGGCCGACGAATGCCGTGTTTGTCGTGCGCGCCACGAAGGTTGCTCCGCCAAACCTCAGCGCCACCACCACCTTTGGCGTCAACGTCAACGAAGTGAATCAGGCGCCCTCGCTTGACGCCGTCGGCGACCAAGTCATCGAGGGCACCGAAACGCTCGCGCTCACCCTCGCTGCGCAAGATCCCGACCTGCCGGCGAATCAACTCACCTTCAACCTCGAACCCGGAGCGCCGGCCGGCATGAAACTGGATGCCGACACGGGCCAACTTGCGTGGTCGCCCGCCGCCAACCAGGTTCCCAGCACAAACCTCGTCACCGTGCGCGTGAAGGACGATGGCGTGCCGCCGCTCACCGCCACGCAGTCGTTCAAAGTGGTCGTGAAACGCGGTTCCGGTTGGCGGCAGGTGATCGCCACCGGCACCGCCTCATCCTCGACCGTCTATATCTATCTGACCGCGCCCGGCGAAGTGTACCTCGACGATCTGGTGATCGTGCCGGGTCCGGTGGCGGGGGCCGGCGCGAACGCGGTGCCGAACGGTAATTTCGAGGCGCCGCTGGCTGGCACCTGGACCGTTTCCCCGAACCACGCAGGCTCGGGCATCACCACGCTCGCGAAGCATTCGGGCCGGAGCAGTCTCCACATCGTGGCCTCCAGCGGCGGCACGACGCGCGCGTCTTCGATTTACCAGGACCTGAATCCTCCGCTCGTCACCGGCGCGCCGTACACGTTGAGTTATTGGTATCTGCCGGGCAAAACCAACACGAGCCTGACCCTCCGCCTCTCCGGCGCCGGCATCCTAAGCGTCACCGGCATCACCGGCATCGCGAACACGCCACCCGTGCTGGCGCCGATCGCCGACCAGACGGTGGCCGTGGGCCAGACGCTGAGCCTGCAAGCCTCGGCCAGCGACGTGGACAAGCCGGCGCAACCGTTGACCTTCGAACTCGATTATCCGGGACCGGCGGGCGCGAGCATCGACCCGGCAAGCGGTTGGTTCAACTGGACTCCCAGCCCGGAGCAGGCCGGCACCACCAACCGGGTCAAGCTGCTGGTCACGGATGGTGGCGTTCCGCCGCTGGGCGATTTCCAGTCGTTCACTGTGGTGGTGGAGGCGTCCCCGCCCACGGTGCTTGACGCGCACGCGAACGACAACGGCTCGTTCACCCTCACGTGGACCACGATCCCGCAGCGCTCCTACCGGGTGGAATTCAAGACCAGCCTCGACGACGACGCAGCTTGGCAGCAATCCGCCAGTCTGACCGCCACCGGCACCACCATGACGGTGACCGACTCCAATTCCTCGCACGCCCCGCAGAAGTTCTACCGCGTCGTTCTGCTCCCGTGAGCGAGCCGGCGGGCGCCCCGGTTGAGTTGGGACGCCCCCGCGAGGCGGGCCTTGTGGTCAGGGGGCACGGGAGCGCGAGTGCTGCGTTGGCCGGGGCTTCCCGGTTTCCTCGTCGCCAAGATCGGCTAAGCGTTGGCCAAACCAGGTGGAGCGGCCGGGGCTGTGCTTCACCCACTGCCTGGGTATGAAATTCGGTTGCGGTTGGCCCGGCATCTCGCCGGTAGGGAATCGGATGCGTTTGTTTCTGGCCTTGGGTTGCGCGGTTCTGTGCGGCTCGCCGCGAGGGTTCACTCAAGACTCCCCACCGGGCACGTTGGACGCGACCTTCAGTCCCACACTCGACAACTACGCGGTCTATGCCGTGGCCGTGCAGTCCGACGGCAAGGTGCTTCTGGGTGGCGACTTCTCCCGCGTCAACGACCTCGCCCGCAGTTGCCTCGTCCGGCTGAATTCGGGCGGCTCGGTGGACACCGCGTTTACGGCCCTGGCCGGCGCGAACAATTACGTTCGCGCGCTGGCGGTGCAGGCGGACGGCCGCATCGTCGTGGGCGGCGACTTCAGCACCATCGGCGGCGCCGGCTGGCGCAGCGTGGCGCGCCTGAACCCCGACGGCTCCCCCGATCCGACCTTCGGCCAATTCGCCGGCGCGAACGAGCGGGTGCTGGCCCTGGCGGTGCAACCGGACGGGAAGATCCTGATCGGGGGTCGATTCACGAAGGTCAACGGCGTGACGCGCAATTACCTCGCCCGGCTCAATCCGGACGGCGCACTGGACACCGGCTTCAACGCACATGCCGACGGCTACGTCGATGCGCTGGCGCTCCGCCCTGACGGGCACATTTTGGCGGGCGGCGAATTCGCCTCGGTCAACAACACGCCGCGCACGCACCTCGTCCAACTCGCGCCGGACGGCACGGTGGACAGCGCGTTTAACGTGCAGTTGGACCTGACGGTTTGGGCCATCGCCCTGCAACCGAACGGCCAGGCACTCATCGGGGGCAGCTTCGCCAAGGTCAACAACTTCTGGCAGGGCGGGATCGCGCGAGTCAACGCGGACGGCTCGCGCGACAGCACTTTCACTGCGAGCGCCAGCGGCTCCGTCTATGCCCTGACGCTCCAACCGAACGGCAAGGTGGTCCTGGCCGGCCGGTTCAGCACGGTCAACGGCACCACCCAGAACAACGTGGCCCGGCTGAATCCCAACGGGCTGCTCGATGCCAGCTTCAACGTCGGGTCCGGCCCGGATTACACGGTGCGGTGCCTGGCGCTTCAGGGCGATGGCAAACTCATCCTCGGCGACGAATTCGCCACGGTGGACTTCGTCGATCACACGCGCGTTGCCCGCCTGTGGGGCGACCCGCCGCCGCCCGCGGGCGACGATGTGATCGCCCAAATCTGGACCGCGGTCGAGATCGGGTAGAACTCGAAAACCAACACCCAATACCAGGTGCAGTGGTCGTCCGAAGCCAGCCCCACTCAATGGCAAAACCTGGGGCAACCGGTCACCGGCACCGGCAACGCCCTCTCCGTGTTCGATTCGACCCGCAGCGGACCGCACAAGTTTTACCGCATCGTCAAAGTCCAATAATCGGCGTCTTCAAGGGCAGGTCGGGCGTTGACTCCGCCGACATTCGAAACTGAAGATAGCTGCCATTCTTCGCCGATCGCGGCCAAAGGCACTCGCGAATCAAGGGCTTGGCCGTGTGAAGTCGTTCGTCGTGGCGAGCACCGGTTGCACGGTGAAGGTGAACCGCCGCATAGCCTGGACGGCAAAAGTCAGATTCAGCGAGCGCGCCCCAGCCAGCACGCGCGAGAACGAGAATGTCGCATCGTGTGGCTCGGAATTGCCCCAACCCGATGAAGGCACCTGCAGCGTCCGGCCTGTATCGTCGGCCGCCCGGACCAGCGTGAACTTGGCGTCCGCCGGCAAGTGGGCCACCTTGAGTTTCAACTGCGACAGGCTCCCGCCGCTCCACCCGCGCGCGTCCTTCGGCAACGGTTCACGCCGGGCGAATTCGACGAGACTGACCTTGGTGGCGCCTACCAGCGCCGACTCGGCATAGCGATTGGTCAACCCGATCGCCGGCAGCGGGACATTCGTGAAGGCCACCAATTCCCGGGGCGCAAAAAGCGATCCCGGCCGGCGCGCGGCCAGGAGCTCGATGCGCCAGGGTTCCGACGGCCAAAGCGCGGGACTGAACGCGTAGCTTCGCTCCGACCCCGACCCGAAACTGGAACTAAGCGAAGAGTTCCGCGCGGAGTTGCCCGAGGCATCCGCCACCTGGATTTCCGCGATTTCCCAATCGTTGCTGGGCCGGTCCTGGTCAGTGAACGTGAAGCGCAGGACTGCCCGGTTTTCGCCGTCCTCCTGCGGCGGGCTGTAGGTTGTCCGCGTGGTGCCGTCGGCCTGCGCCGAAGTCGTGATGTTCATGCCCACCCCCGTCAGCACGGCTGACAGCGTACAAACCAAGTTGTCGTTCGTGCGGCGGGCCGGCAGCGGCTCCGCGGTCCAAGTCGGGGCGCGGCTCAGCGCGGGGTTCGCGCAGCGCACTTCCCCGGCAAGGTGGTAGCTGAAAGTCGGGCCTTGCTCGAACAAGCGAATCCGCAGTTCGCGCGAACGGCGGGGCCAGACCGCGAAGCGGCGCGGCGTCCCGGAACTCCCGTTGAAGAACGTCGTGAAGTCCGCGTAGTCGCCGGATAGAAAACCGGTCTCGTCCGCCAGCCCGACCCGAACGGAACTCGGCGGCACCGCGCTGTTGGTGGAGTTGTGCGCGAGCCAGACAACCAACTCGGGCTGGCTGGTCGTAAAGCGATAACTGCCGGCGCCCGGTCGGCCCAGCAGGCGGGCCAGCACCGCGCGTAAGCCACCGGGCAGCAGCCGACCGAAGCCCGGCTGGACGTGGTTGGTGCCGAACGTCACGCCCAACACGCTGATCTCCACCCCGCTCGTGAGCACGATTCGCCTTCCCGGCGCAGAACGAAGTTCGCGGCCCACCCACCACGCCAGCCCCACCGCCGTCATGAGCAGCAGGCTGACAAAAATCAGCTTGGCGATCGCACGTAATCGCATGGCGGGGCGGGCAACGTCAGCCTTCGTTGCGAAAAGCCACCACGCCCAAAGGCGGCAGGGTGAGCGGCGCGGAGAACGGCTGGTTGTGGACCTGGTAATCCTCGGCGGTGACGCCGCCCAGGTTGCCCACGCCGCTGCCGCCATAGACGGTAGCGTCAGTGTTGAGCACTTCACGCCAGAAACCGCCCCGTGGCAAACCGACGCGATAACCATAGCGGGCGACCGGTGTCAGGTTGAGCACCACCACCACCTCCGGACCGGAATTCAGAGGGCGGCGGACGAATGACAGCACCGAGTTTTCATGGTCGGCACAGTCGATCCATTGAAAACCGGGGCCTTCGTAGTCGCCTTCCCACAGCGCTGGCGTCTCGCGGTAAAGCCGGTTCAAGTCTTGGAGGAACCGCTGGGTGCCGGCGTGGTACGGCCCGGCGTTGAGGAGCCACCAGTCGAGTTCGCCGTTTTCGTTCCACTCGGCGCGCTGGCCCAGTTCGCCGCCCATGAACAGAAGCTTTTTGCCCGGAAAGAGCCACTGATAGGCGAACAAGGCGCGGAGGTTCGCGAAGCCCTGCCAGTCGTCGCCGGGCATCCGGCTGCGAAGCGTGCCCTTGCCGTGGACAACTTCGTCGTGCGAGAGCGGCAGGACGAAGTTCTCGTTGTGATGGTACAGCATCGCAAACGTGAGGTCGTTCTGGTGGAACTTGCGGTGGATCGGGTCGCGCTTGAAGTAGCCCAGCGTGTCGTGCATCCAGCCCATGTTCCACTTCAAGCTGAAGCCCAGCCCGCCCAGGTACGGCGGGCGGGTGACCTGCGGCCAGGCGGTGCTTTCCTCGGCGATGGTCAGCACACCGGGATGCTCGGTGTGGACGAGGTGATTGAACTCGCGGAGGAACGCGATGGCTTCGAGGTTTTCCCGGCCGCCGTATTGGTTCGGAATCCACTCGCCTTCTTTGCGCGAGTAATCGAGGTAAAGCATCGAGGCGACGGCATCGACGCGCAGGCCGTCGATGTGGAACCGCTCGCACCAGAACAGCGCATTGGCGGTCAGGAAATTCCGGACCTCGTGCCGGCCGTAGTTGAAGATCAGCGTGCCCCAATCCTGGTGCGCGCCTTTGCGGGGATCTTCGTGCTCGTAAAGCGCCGTGCCATCGAAGCGCGCCAGTGACCACGCATCGCGTGGGAAGTGCGCCGGCACCCAGTCAACGATTACGCCAATGCCTGCTTCGTGGAGGGTGTTGACGAGGAACTGGAAATCGTCCGGCGTCCCAAACCGGCTGGTGGGCGCGTAAAAACCGGTGACCTGGTAGCCCCAACTCGGATAGAACGCGTGCTCCGCCACCGGCAGGAATTCGACGTGCGTGAAGCCCATCTGGCGCACGTACTCGACCAGCGGCCCAGCCAGCTCACGGTAGCCGAAGGATTCGAACGCAGACTTTTTTCGCCACGAGCCGACGTGGACTTCGTAAATGCTGATCGGCGAGCGAAACGGATTCGCCTCGCGCCGCCGTTTCAGCCAATCGTCGTCGTTCCACTGGAACTTGCGGTTGTTCCAAACCACCGAGGCCTGCTTGGGCGGCACCTCGCACAGGAAGCCGAACGGATCGGCGTGCAGGACGAGGTTGCCGCGCAGGTCCCGCACTTCGAACTTATAGAGCGTGCCTTGGCCCAGGCCGGGGACGAAGAGTTCCCACACGCCGGAAGGACCGAGCAGGCGCATCGGATGATAGCGACCGTCCCAGCCATTGAACTCACCCACCACGCTCACCCGCTGCGCGTTCGGCGCCCAAACGGCGAAGCTCACACCGGCCACGCCGTCAATGACGCGGACCTGCGCGCCCAGCTTGTCGTAAAGGCGACGCTCTTTGCCCTGTCCGAACAAGTACAAATCCTGCTCGCCGAGCGTGGGCAGGAACGAGTAAGCGTCGCGGGACTGGCGGCGGTTGCCTTGGTAATCCGTGACCACCAGATCGTAGGCGAAGACGCGGTTGGCCTTTTGCGAGACGCCTTCGTAAAGCCCAGACTCGTGCAGACGTTCGAGGACGATCTTCGGCATCGCCGGCTCTTGGACCGGCACGATCTCCACCGCCGCGGCATTGGGCAGATAGGCGCGCACGACCACGCCGGAGCCATCGCCCAGCGGGTGCATCCCCAAGAGGTCATGTGGCGAGCGGTGGCAGGCACTGACGAGGCTGTCGAGTTCGGCGGTGGTCAGAATCATGCCGGCATTGAAAACGGAAAGCCCAAGTCGCGCCACGCAAAAAAGGTCATTTGAGCCCAACCGGCTTGCTGAAGCCGGATCAAGTGCCGCAGCCATCTGAATCGCAGGTGGTGCAAAACGCTGGCAGCCTACTGACGTTCAACCGGCGTGAATTCTCGGTTTGCCGCCCGCGCGGCTCTGCCCGCCATCCCTCGCATATGTCCAGCACATCTGG
>JAKCAB010000716.1 GCA_021839785.1 bacterium
CCGAACTCGAACACGAGATCGCCGGCGCCCAACAGCGCGGGCTCGAGCTGAAGAGCGAAGTCGATCGCCACGAAAGCCGCGTCCACTTCAACGAGGAACGCCTGCGCGAGTTCACCAGCCAGAATGCCGCGGCCTTCGACGAGATCGCCCAAGCGGACGAGCGTCGCCTCGCGTCCGAGCAGGAACTGGCGTCCGTCACGGCGCAGGTGACCGCGGCCGCCACCCGCTTGAGCGAGTTGCGCGCCGACCTCGAAGCCCGCCGCCAGGCCCTGCAGGCCGTGGACGGCGAATTGCGCGTGCGCCAGGAAGCGCTCCAGCGCCTCCAAAGCGAACTCTTCGGCGAAGCCCAACGACTGGCGCGCGCGCGGAACGAGATCGCCGCCCTCGATTTGCAGAAACAAGGCAACGTGGTGCGCCTCGATAAATTGTCCGCGGAAAAAGTCCAGCTCGAAGAAGAGCGCACCCGCCTGCAAGAACGGCTGGTAGAGTTCGAGAAGACCAGCCAAGCGCAGCAGATGGACATTCAAGCGCGGCGGCTCACCGTCGAAGAGCGCCAGCAACGGCTGCGCGAGCTGCAGGCCGAGTTGGGGCGGGTCGGCCAGGAGCTGGACCTGGCCCAGCGCCAGCAGGCCGAACAGCAGTCTCGCCGCAGCGTGCTCGCCCAACTCGAAGCCAGCCACGAAGGGTTCGGCGCCGGCGCCCTGGCGGCGTTGAAGAGCGCTCACGGCGCGCTGGGCACACTCGCGGACCGCATTCGTGTGCCGAGCGAGCACATCACCGCCATCGAAGCGGCGCTGGGCCACCACCTGCAACTGGTCCTCACCGAACAGCCGGAGAGCGCCCGGCAAATTCTCGCCGACTTGGCCACGAGCAAGCGGGGGCGCGCGAGCGTCGCGCCGTTGGCCATGCGAAATGGTTTCATGGCCAAATCGGAGTTGGAGCAGCAATGGGGCGAGCGACTCGCCGCGCTCCAATGCCGCGCCGCGCTCAGCGTGGTGGAGGCCGACGAAAGCGTGCAGCCGCTGATCCACGGTTTGCTCGGCTGCACACAGATTGTGCCTGACTTGGCGGCGGCCACCGCCGCTTGGGGCGAGACGCACGGCGAGTTCGATTTTGTCACGCCCGGCGGCGAAGTGCTCAGCCGCCACGGCGTGTTCACCGGCGGTCGCGGCAACGGCAACGGCGGCGCGGCCGGCTCGATTCTTGCCCGCAAGAACGAGATCGCCGAACTCGACCGCCAGCTCGCCGGCTTGGGCGAGCGCATCGGCGAGATCAGCCGCCGCAAAGGCGCGCTCCAGAGCGAGCAGACCGGCATCCAGGCGGGATTGCAGGCGGCGCAGACCGAGTTGCGCGCGCAGGAAGTCGCCGTCGCCACGCGCCAAGGCGAGTTCAAGGCGTTGACCAACGCGCTGCAAGTGCTCCACCAAAAGATCGACACCGTCGTTTACGAAATTCAAAACCTCGCCGAACGGCAGCGCGAAGGCGAGGAACGCCGCGCTGGCCTGGCGCAGCAATTGGCGGAGTTGGAAGCCCGCGAGGCGTCGCTCCAGGAACGCATCGCCGCGGCGAACGCCGGCATCGAACAGGACCGCCAGCGCCGCGAGCAGGCCAACGCCAGCCTCACCGAGGCCAAGGTGGCTCTCGCCACCGAGGAGCAACGCCACGCCGCCCTGCGCAACCAGCAGCGCCCGCTCGAGGAGCGCATTCGCGAATTGCTGCAGGCGGCGGAGCAACGCCGACGCGAGATCGACGGTTTGCTTCAGCGCAAAGGGCAGGCTGAGGCCGAGATCAACGAGTCGCGCCTGCGCATCGAGGGCTTGCAGCACGATCGCGAGGAGGTGAACCGCCGGCTGGCCGGACTGGCCGAGCAGCGCACGGCGCAGGCGGAGGAAATTGCGAGCCGCGAGGAAGACTTGCGCGGCCGGCGCCTCGAACTGAACCGGCTCCAGGAAAGCCGCGGCGCGATCGAGATCGAGTTGGCCGAGCGCCGCGTGGCGGTGCAGAACCTCCGCGACCGCATCCAGCAAAAATACCAGCTCAACATCGACGATGTGCGCAGCGAGTGCATCAACATCACCTTCGCCGCCGAAGGCCCGGCCAAGGTCGTGGTGGTGACGCCGGAGGAAATGGAAACCGCCGGCGTGGCCACCGATTGGAACGCGGTGGCCGAACAGGTGGCGGCGCTGCAGAAGCGCATTGACGAAATGGGGCCGGTGAACCTCGTGGCGATCGAGGAATTCGAGGAAGCCGAGCAGCGCCACACGCACCTGTCCGCCCAGCACAACGACCTCGTCGAAGCGAAGCGGCAGTTGGTGGATGTCATCAACCGCGTGAACGCCCAAACCCAGGAGATGTTCACTTCTACCTTCGCCGCGGTGCGGGAAAACTTCCGCTCCCTTTTCACCGAGATTTTCGGCGGCGGCAGCGCCGATCTCAAGCTCGTGGACGAAGGCGACGTGCTCGAAAGCGGCATCGAGATCATGGCGCGCCCGCCGGGCAAGCAGCTCCGCAGCATCTCGCTGCTGTCCGGCGGCGAGCAAACCATGACTGCGGTGGCGCTGCTCTTCGCCATCTACATGGTCCGGCCCAGCCCGTTCTGCGTGCTGGACGAACTCGATGCCCCGCTCGACGAGTCGAACATCAACCGCTTCGTGCGGATCCTGCAGCGGTTTTTGGCGCACTCGCAGTTCGTCATCATCACCCACAACAAGCGCACCATTGCGATGGCGGACGTGCTTTACGGCATCACGATGCAGGAGCACGGCGTGAGCAAGATCGTCAGCGTCAAGTTCCACAAAGCCGAGGAACCCGCCGCGGCGCAGCCTGCCCAATCCCTGGAAACGCCCACGCCGCTGCCGCCGTTGGAAACCGAGGAAGACCGCCTGGTCGAAAAACAAGAAGCCCTGGAAGTGGCGGCGCAGGGATGAACGGCAAATCGCTGGAGGCTCAGACGTTCAGGCGCGCATTTTGACCTCGGCGGCGCGGAAAGTGCGAGGCGAATCGTCCTTGACCTCCGGCTGCGAAACCGACTGCCTTGCGATCGGCAAGCGACGCTGGTGAGTCATGAATGACCGCATTGCGAACTACCTGCGGAGGATTGAGGCCGCCCATCGGCTTGGCAACGACACTGAGCACACCCACCGGCCAGCGTTAAAGGCGTTGCTGGAAGGGCTCGGCGAGGCCATCACCGCCACCAATGAGCCGCGGCGTGTCGAATGCGGCGCGCCGGACTTCGTTATCGCCCGCAACACGGATGGGCTGGGGATCGGCCACGTGGAGGCCAAGGACCTCGGCGTCTCGCTCGACGAGGCCGTGAAGTCAGAGCAGCTCAAGAAGCGCTACCTCCCGGCGCTGCCCAACCTGCTTTTGACGGATTACCTCGAATTCCGGTGGTTTGTGGATGGCGCCGAGCGCAGTCGCGTGCGGTTGGCGGAACTCCAGCCTGATCGGAGCCTGGCGCCGGATGCCGCCGCGTGCGTCAGGGCAGAGAAACTACTTGCGGAGTTTCTTTCCCGCGCGCCCCTCCGCATCGAAAACGCCGACGAACTGGCCTGCCGCCTGGCGCGCATCGCCCATCTGATCCGCGACGCCATTACTGCTGCCTTCCAAACTGGTCACGCGTCGGAACTGCTCACCGGCTGGCGTGAAACCTTCGCCCGAACGTTGCTGCCGGAGCTGGCCGAAAAGGGCCGTGAGGCCGAGTTCGCCGACATGTTTGCGCAGACGCTTGCTTACGGTTTGTTCTCGGCTCGCGTCATGTCCGGCATCAACGCGGGCTTTACGCTGGCCGAGGCCGCCAAGCTCATCCCACGCACGAATCCTTTCCTGCGCGATTTCTTCGATTTGATCACCGGCCCAAAGCTGGAGGACGAGTCGTTTGCCGGGTTCGTGCAGGATCTCACCACGCTGTTGGCGGCGGCGGACATGGGGGCGATCCTGGAAGATTTCGGCCGTGGCATCGGCGCGGGACGACGGCGCGACCCGGTAGTTCATTTCTACGAAACCTTTCTTGCCGCTTACGACCCGAAGCTCCGCGAATTGCGCGGCGTTTATTACACGCCCGAGCCGGTTGTTTCCTACATCGTCGAAAGTCTTGACTGGTTGCTGCGCGAGAAGTTCGGCCTCCGGGATGGACTGGCCGACAAATCCAAATTCACCCTCACTCGCGAGGAGAACGGGAGACAGATCGAGGAGGAATCCCACCGCGTGCTGATCCTCGACCCGGCCACGGGCACCGGCACGTTTCTGTTCGAGGTCGTCGAACACATTCGCGAACGATTCGAGAAAAAGCACCAAGCCGGCCTTTGGCCCGCTTACGTCCACGAGCACCTGCTTCCGCGCCTTTTTGGCTTCGAGTTGTTGATGGCGCCTTACGCCGTCGCGCACTTCAAGTTGGGTCTCGAACTCAGTGCCCGGCACCTGCTGGAACTCCAGCGCCATCTTTGGGCTTACCAATTTCGTCCGGGTGAACGTCTCAACGTTTACCTCACCAACACCCTTGAAGACGTCGAGCACGTCACCCAACAACTCGGTCCGCTGGCCATTCTGAGCAGGGAGGCCAACGAAGCGACGGCCGTGAAGAAACGTCGCCCCGTCCTCGTCGTTCTCGGCAATCCCCCTTACTCGAACTTCGGCCGCCAGAATCGCAACGAGTTCATCCTGGGCCTGCTGGACGATTACAAGCGGGGTCTCAAGGAAAAGAAGCTCAATCTGGATGACGACTTCATCAAGTTCGTCCGCTGGGCGCATTGGCGCATCGAGCGTACCGGACAGGGGGTCATCGGCTTCATCACCAACAATGTGTATCTGGACGGCCTCACCCACCGCCGGATGCGCGAGAGCCTGCTCGAGACCTTCGATGACATCTACATCCTGAACCTGCACGGTTCCTCGAAGAAGCAGGAGACCGCGCCGGACGGCTCCAAGGACGACAACGTCTTCGACATCACCGTGGGTGTCGCCATCGTGTTGCTGGTGAAATTGCCGCCGACGTCCGTGGCTGCGGACATGAGTCCGCAGCCGACCTCGAAGGGAAAAGTCGGCCGCGCTCTGACGAGCGCAGCCACGAAAAGGCCCCTCGCCACCGTCCACCACGCGGACTTGTGGGGCCTGCGGAAGCACAAATACGATTGGCTGAACCGGCACAACGCCGCCACCACCGAGTGGACTACCTTTCAACCCGACGCGCCGGACTTCCGGTTTGTGCCGCGCAACGCCGAACACGAGGCGGAGTGGAACGAGGCGTGGAGCATCCGGGACATCTTTCCGGTCAGCAACAACGGGCTGAAGTCGGATCGCGATGACCTCTTTTTTGACTTCGACCGAAAGGCGTTGGAAAAGCGGATGCAAACGTTCTTTTCGCCGGAGCCGCCGCCAGCTTTCCTGCAACAGTATCGGGTCGAGGATTCCAGCAGCTACGACATTGAAACCCGCCGCCGACAGTGCCGTTGGAACGGCAAAGCCATCCAGCGGTGCCTTTATCGGCCGTTCGATTTCCGCTGGCTTTACTACGACATTGGCCTCTCCAGTCGGCCGGCGGACAAGGTGATGAAACATTTGCTGGCCGGCGAAAACGTTGGCCTGATCGCCACCCGCCAAACCAAAGAAGAATTCGGCGTGTTGGCCACCTCGCTCCTTGCCGGCCACAAGTCGTGCGCGGCTTACGACATCAACACCGTCTTCCCGCTCTACCTCTATCCGAACGGCGAAACAGAAATGCAGGGCGAACTCGTGCCGCACGAAAACGGCCGCCGCCCGAACCTCGACGCGGGTTTTGTCCGGCAGTTCGAGCAAACGCTGGGGCTGAAGTTCGTTCCCGACGGACGCGGCAACCTCAAGAAGACCTTCGGCCCGGAGGACGTTTTTCACTACGCCTACGCGATTTTCTACGCACCGAGCTACCGCAAGCGTTTCGCCGAGTTCCTCAAACTCGACTTTCCCCACTTGCCGCTCACATACAAACTTCCGTTGTTCGCCAAGCTCTGTCCGTGTGGCGAGCGTCTGGTCGCGTTGCACACAAAGGGTGCCGGAGATCCAGATCATGTTCCCTTCGACGTGCCCGGCGACAACGCAGTCGAGCGTGTGGTCTATGTACCCCCGAAAGGCCCCGCCGGGAAGAGAATGGTGAGAGTTGCAATCCGAGAAGCTGAATTGTCCGGTGAACCGCCCTTGGAACCGCCACCCAAGTCATCGCTCCCCGCTGGGCCGACCGGTCGCGTCTATATCAATGGCAAACAGTTCTTCGAGGGCATCCTTCCCGTGGTCTGGGAATTCCGTATCGGTGGCTATCGAGTCTGCGAGAAATGGCTCAAGGACCGTAAAGGCCGCGCGTTGACACATGACGACATCGAACACTATCAACGCGCCGTCAGCGCGCTGGCCGAGACGCGTACAGTGATGGCACAAATCGATTCGCTCATCGGCGACCACGGCGGTTGGCCGCTGGGCTGATCGTCTCAAGCGCGGCCCACCGGCCGCCGCGTTTACCTGTCCCCCGTGAGCTTCGGCCAGCGCAGCCGGGCCTGGCTCACCAGCCGGTCCGCCAGGCGGGTCGGTTCGGGCAGCCGGTTCCGGGCACAGGCGGCGAGCACCAACGCGCACGCAGAGTCAAGGTCCATCCGGTGCCCCACGCTCACGAACAACGGCTTCGTCCGCTCCCGCGTCCGCAAAACGGCGCCGATGCATTCGCCGCCGACCGTTAGCGGCGCGCGGCTGCCTTTATCTGGACCGGGCATCGTGAAGTCCCCGACCAACCGGCTCTTGGCGCAGCCGATCGCCGGCAGGTCGCACAGCACCCCGAGGTGGCAGGCGATGCCGAACCGGCGCGGATGCGCGAGGCCCTGGCCGTCGCACATCAGCGCGTCCGGGGGATGCCGCAGTCTTCGCAGCGCGGCCAGCAACGCCGGCGCTTCGCGGAACGAAAGCAGGCCCGGCACGTAAGGGAATCGCAACGGGCGCGTGGCGAGCGTTTGCTCGATCACCGTGAGCGAAGCCAGGTCCACCAGCACCGCCGCGGCGAGGCAGTGTTGGTCGTCCGGCGGAAACGCGGCATCGAGACCGGCGACAAAACGCAGCTCTTTGGCCGGCGGCGCTTGAACGACCTGGGTGGCCAGCCGCCGTTGGACCGCCACCGCCGCCCGCGGGCTCAGCCTCCACCGATGGGGAACGCGTGGAATCTTCATGGTCGTCAACCCGGCGCCCGCGCGGTCAGTGCCCACCGCAAGGCCGAACGACTCCTCACTGCGGTTCGGCGACCGTGCGGAAAAACTCGCCTTGGGCGGGAGCGAGGTTCGTGCGTTGCAGCCAGAACTCGAAGTCGGGACTCTCCAGCGTGAACGAGCGGATCGGTTGCCAGAATTCCAGGTCCGCCGAGGATTCGAGCC
>JAKCAB010000355.1 GCA_021839785.1 bacterium
CCAGCGGTCATCGACCGAAAGCGAGATTCGCTGTGTCGCGGGGGAAATCGGGATCACCGCCAGGGTTTTCCGCGCCTCCAAATCCAGCACCGAAACCGTGCCCGGCCCGACGTTCGCCGTGTAGCCGCGCCGGCCGTCGCGCGTGATCGCGAGCATGTGCGACTCCGGTTGGCCGGTGGGAATCGTCCCGACGATCTTCAGCGTCTGCGGGTCGATCACCGTTACCGAGTTCTCCAGTTCGGTCGTGACGTAAAGCCGCCCGTCCTGGGGACCGACCACCGCGCAGTGCGGGCGCACGCCTTTGCCGAAATCCACCGTGCCCACCACCCGGCGCGTCGCCAGGTCGATCACCCGCAGCAGGCGACCGTCGCTGCCGCGCGCCCCCACGCCGGAGTCGCCATAGATTGGCACGAACGCCCGCCGGCCGTCCGGCGACGCCGCGACCTCGTGCCCCGTCACGCCGTCCTCGGGCACCGTGGCCACCTGCCGGCCGGCAACGGGATCGATGATCCCCAGCGTGCGATCGCCTTTGTTCGCGACCAGCAACCAGCCTTCGGCCGCGCCGCCGCCCGCCGCAACGGCGTTCAAGCCCGCCAGGCCGACGAGCATCAAGGCGCCGAGCCAGGTCAAGGGCCGGCCGACCCGCGTCGGGCGCCCGGCGATGTGGTCGAGGCCCGATTGCTCACTCCGCGCAACGAGTTTTGGATTCATGCGGTCGCAAAGTTGACCGGGGCACCCGGCGAGTCAAACCGGGCAAGCACGGTTTCGTTCGCGCGCCGGGGCCGGGTTCGCGCCGCGCCTTCGCCGTCGAACCGCCGGCCAACCCGGCGTCAAAACCGCGCTTGACAGTTCTCACTTACAGGCGTAATCCTGATCGCAGATTACAATCGTAAGCCAACCAGCCTATGCCGGCGATACCCCGCATATCCGAAACCGAATGGGAAGTCATGAAGGTGCTCTGGGCGCGCGCGCCGCTCACCGCCGGGGCGGTGGTCGCGGCGCTCCAGGCCGGCGATCCCACCTGGCATCCCAAGACCGCCCAGACCTTGCTCGGCCGCCTGGTTCGTAAAAGAGCGTTGGGCGTGACCAAGGACGGGCGCGTCCATCTTTACCGGCCGCTGGTGGCGGAACCTGACTGCGTGGCGGCGGCCAGCGACTCGTTTCTGGACCGCGTGTTCGGCGGGTCGCTTCAGCCGCTGCTCGCCCACTTGGTCGAGCGCCGCAAGCTGTCGCCGGCGGAAATCCGCGACTTGCGGGCGCTGCTGCGGAAACACTCCTGACCGGCGGGGCGAAACCCAATCGCTTCCGCGCCATCCCACCTGGCCATGCAAACGATCCTGAACCCTCTGGACGGTTTCTTTCCGGCCTTGCTCCGCGCCTCCTGGCAGGCCGGCGCGCTCGTGCTGGTGGTGCTCGCGGCGCAACGGCTCCTGGCCCGCCGCCTGCCGCCGCGCTGGCGTTACGCGCTGTGGCTCATCGTGCTGGCACGGCTGCTCCTGCCCGTGTCCGTGCCCAGTCCGGCGAGCGTGTTCAACTTCCTGCACGTGCCGACGACTCCAGGCACGCGCAACGAAGGCCTTCCGCCACGGCTGGCTCCGGCGTTCGCCCCCGGCGCCCCCGGCGCCGCGGCCCAACCAGACTTTTCCGCCGCGCCGGCCGTTGACTCCGGCCAGCCTGCCGCGAGCGACGCCAGCCCGCCTGCGCTCGACCCCGTCGAAACCGCGTCCGCGGCTGCCCCGCCTTCCGCGCCGCCGCTTGGCTGGCGCCGGCTCGCCGCCTGGCTCTGGCTGGCGGGCGTGGTGGGGTTCGCCGCCGTGCTGGCGGTTCAAACGATCGGCCTGGCGCGCCGGCTTCGCCAAACCGTCCCGATCACGGAGGAACGCTTGCTGCGCCTGCTGGAGGCGTGCCGCGCGGAAATGGGCGTGCCTCGGCCGGTCGGACTTTGCGAGACCGCGGCGGTGTCGAGCCCGGCGCTGTGCGGCGTGTTCCGTCCGCGCCTGCTGCTGCCGCGGGGCTTGGCCGGACGGTTGAGCCAACCGGAGTTGCGGCATGTGCTGTTGCACGAACTGGCGCACCTGAAACGCCACGACCTCGCATTGAACTGGCTGGCGACCGCGCTCCAGGTGCTGCACTGGTTCAATCCGCTGGTGTGGCTGGCCGGGGCGCGGATGCGGGCCGACCGCGAGCTGGCCTGCGACGCGCTGGCGCTGGAGGCCGCGGGCGAAGCGGAGAAACAGGCTTACGGCGAGACCATCCTGCGCCTGCTCGAAGGCTTTACCCACACCGCCCGGCTGCCTGGTTTGGTGGGCATTCTGGAAGACCGACGCCAACTGCGCCGTCGCATCCGGGCGATCGCCGGCTTTCGGAAACCGTCACGCCGGTCGGCGTTGGCGGCGGTGCTCGTCGCGGGTTTGGCCGTGGTCGGCCTGACCGACGCGAAAAGTCCTCAAGCGGCGAAGAAAGAAGATGCTTCCGCCGCCAATAATTCCGCGGTGCTCCAAACTTCCGAACCGTCCGGTGCCGGCGGCATTCGCGGCCGGGTAGTGGACACGGAAGGCCGGCCGATAGCTGACGCGGTTGTCAAATGCACGGATTTCCCCTGGCAGATGCGAACAGACGCCAATGGCCATTTTGCCTGGCCCGACACCAAAGGCACCCACGAGTTTACCATCACCCATTTTGGCTATCGGTTGTCGCCAGCTCGATCGCTTGCGCCGGGCAAGCAGGAACACACCATCGTTCTCCTTAGCGCGCCCATAGTCATGGGGCGGGTCCTGGATCGCGACTCGCACCAGCCGATTTCTCAGTTCCATGTCTATGGGGCCAATTTGCTGGGCCGCGCTGGCGGACCGATGATCTATTGGGGCAGAGTGGGCCAAAAAGACGAGTCGGGTTCCGGCCGCTTCAAACTCGATTCTCCTTTTGCTGGAAGGAGCGCAGGCGAGGCGCTGTTGGTAGATGCCGAGGGCTACGCGCCAATGCTCTCGCGCCCCTTGGGCCCGGCTGACGATGGCGTGACGCTGACCTTTGAATTGGTCAAGGCCCCCAAGATTAAAGGCAAAGTGCTAACGCCGGACGGCCAGCCCGCCGTGCACGCCCAAGTTTATCTCTTGGCTACTTCTCTGGCTGATCGAAACATGCCGGCCGAATACCGTCCCGAAACCGACGAGCATGGAGAATTCACGCTGCCGCCCTGGACTGGCGGCGGGATGGTGACAGTGTCGTGGTATTGGGGCTATGCCGAAGTCTCTTGGGCCGATTTCGTCGCCTCACCAGTCATCCGCCTCAAACCCTGGGCACACGTCAAAGGCAAGTGGCCCTGGCCGCGACCGGTTCCGGCCAGGTTCATACTGGATCCGATCAACTGGGCGGGAAGTTGGGGGACGTTCACGCCGCGTTTCCAAACGGATTTTACCACCGTGGAAGGCGACGGTTCCTTTGATGCAGTCGTCCCGGAGGGAGAATACCGGCTAAAAAGGTTCGTTTGGGTGCCGGCTTCGTCGGGATCGTCTGCAAGATTTGGACTGCCCACGTTTCTTCCTGCCCGCAGTCAAGAAGGTACGATCAAAACGCACGCCGGAGAGACCAACTACATCACGCTGGAACGCGGAACGCCTGTGGTTGGAAGAATCGCAAGTGCCGCCGCTTTACTCGACACGAATTCAGCACCGGCGGTGGCCATCCTGACCCCGCCCCTGCCACCCGTGCCGGAGTTCAAAAAGCCCGATTACGCCAAGATGAGAACGGGGGCTGAGCGGTTTGTGGCGGCAAAGCAGTATGCAGAACAGCTCGAAGGCTACTGGCTCTCGCCCGAAGGCAAAGCGCGTCGGCGGGCGGAAGCCACGTACGTGGGCTCGGTCCAGCCCGACGGCACCTTTCGGATTGAAGACGTGCCGCCCGGCACCTACGACTTGAGCGTCAGAGCCAATGGTCTTCCTCTCCTCGACGGCAGCGGCAGTGTCGTTGCCACGGTCGAGAGCATCCGCGTCCCAAAACCACCCGCAACCGGCGACACGAACGGGTTCGATCTCGGGGTGATACAAGTTCCAACCGAAGCGCAAGCGACCCAGCCAAAGAGCGATTCCGAAGCCAGGAAATCCGAAGAACCAGTCAAAGGTCTGCCGCGCGAAGAATTGCGCTGGGGCACGCTCACCTTTGCGGGGCAGCCGCTGGCGAACATGAAAGTGCGGCTGCGGTGCCGAGATCGCGGAGTCTTTGACGGCATGACTGACGCAGAAGGGCGGCTACGGCTACGGCGTGGGCTCTGCGAAGACCTGGAAACTGTCTGGTGCGAAAAGGGCTACGCCGAAGTAAAACCCGGTACGCTCGCGGATGGTTTTCACTACGAGCTCAAGCCGGTCGGGCGGATCGAAGGCTGGCTGCACTTTGGCGATTCGGCTGCTACCAACGAACTCCTCCGGCTGTGGCCGGTCCCGCTTGAGGCTCCTCGCCCGCGGCTATCCACAGAGATGGTCCAAACCTGGACCGACCAGACGGGACATTTCGTCTTCCCCGTGGTTCCGCCGGGTCGGTGGCGCATTTGCCTGTCGGTTGCGGATTATGACAAGGGGAGGCAGCCTCTTAATGCGAAGAGGGGCGTTTCCTCCGCGTTTGCAGGCCTCGGTCGTTTGACGTGGATTGGTGGGTTTGAGAGTTTAGTGGACGTGCGGCCGGGACAAACCTCCCGTGTGGACTTGGGAAGGGGCAGCCGCACGGTTATTGGCAAGGTCGTATCCGAACAACCTAAGCGGCCATTCAGGTGGACCATCGTTAGCGGAAGCTTGGGACCCGACACCAACACTCGGGCAGATCGCGAGCCGTCGCCGCAGGCCCAGAAGGAGCTTGAGCAGGCCGATCGTGAGTGGCGTCAATATCTTCCCGAGTTCGCCGCAGATGGAAAGTTCACGATACGCGCGGTGCCACCCGGGGACTATGTGCTCAGTCTGCACTATGGGGCATTCCCCGCAGCGGGTTCGGCCACACGCGAGCCGGAAGAAGGATGGGCCGGCGGGATGGTTCACGTGCCGGCCGCATCGGCGGGACAGGCGGCAGAGCCCGTGGATGCCGGCACCTTCACCGTGCAACCGGTCAACCCGCGCAAGACCGCAGACATAGCCCCGCCCACTACGGGGAGGACGGACGCGGGCGTAGAGGCGAGGTTGCCAGCCCTGCGCACAGCGCTGGGCCAAAAGGACGGACACGTTAGCGCGGCTGGGGGAAGCCGCGACGGCCGTCTGTGGGGAACGGTGTTTCTGGACGGCAAGACGTTGGCCGGTTCGTCCGTTTCGTATTTCGATGGTGTCCGGACGATGGGCGGCAGCGGCCGGACCGATCAGAACGGGCGTGTCTTTGTTTACCCAAATCCGACAGCGAAAAAGCTGATCGTTTGGCATGAGGGTCTTCAGGCGGCGTTGGATGCGCAGAAGCTCACCAATGAGTTTCGCGTGGACCTCCGGAGCTTACTCGGCGGCGTCGAAGGCCGGCTCTGGTGGGGTGACAAGCCCTGGCCGGGAAAGACCTTGAACCTCCGGCGTCGGTGGCCGGCGGACGTGGGGCCGGCCGGAAGTCAGATGAATCGGACGAACTTGGAGTTCGAGCTACGCGCGAAGACGGATGCCGACGGTCGGTTCGCTTTTCCCAACGTGCCGGCGGGCGAGTGGCTAGTTCGCAGCGGCCGTATCCAATGGGGAAGCGCCGAGGTCAAGCCGGGCGAAATCGCTCGGCTGGACCTTGGCCGGGAAGGCGTGGCCATCACCGGCCGTGCCGTGACGGATTCGCCCGGCCGCACGGTCAACTGGCCGGAGGCCTGGGTCACGTTGCGCACCGACCTGAACGGACCGGACGTGCGCTTTTACGCTGGCGAGGTCGAAACGGACGGCACTTTCATCGTCCCGCGCGTGACGCCGGGCGCTTACCAGTTGTTCATCGCGCCGGAAGGATTTCCCGCCGCCGGTCCGAGTCCGTTTCCGATGACGTTGGGCGGCAGTGGGCCGGTGTCCGTGGTCGTGCTCACCAACTCGGCGGCGACCAACCGAGTGATCGACCTCGGTGCGGTGACCGTAAAAATGGGGAGACAACTCAAAATCGGCGACCTGGCGCCGCCGTTCGAGATGAAGACGTTCGATGGCCAACCGGTCCAGCTCGCCGACTTCCAAGGCAAGGTGGTGTTGCTTTGTTTGTGGTGGGCCAGTCCGTATTCGATCGACCGCCAGCGGTTGAAGGACCTGACGCTTCTCCGCCAGCAGTACCGCCAAGACGACCGGCTGGTCATCCTGGGCGTGAACTTGAATCAGGACGCGGCCGAGGCGGAAGCCGTCATTGCGGAGGAAAAGTGGGATTGGCTGCAAACTCGCGCGGCAGATCGGGCGGCGTTCTTTCGGGACGAATACGAATTGCAGAGCACGCCGGCGCTGCTGGTCATTGGCCCGGATGGACGGGTGCGAGCGCGCAACTATAACGTGGACGGCATCCGGTCGGCGCTGTGGGCGGCGGTCGAGGGTCAGCGGAACCTGAATCCGCAGGGTTCGATCCTCCGGTGCAAGGTCGATGGGCTGAGCATGGAGTTCACGAACATGGTCAAGGCCTATTACACGCCGAAGGACGGGCTGGGGATTTTCAGCGTCGGAGGTGATCGGTGGATTTCTCCGGACTTGACTCTGCACGGTCCGGCCCTCCGAAAGGGAAGATTCACTTTGGAGGACACACCGGGCCTTGTCCTCGATTACAGCAAGAATGGCGCGTCCTCGGATTCGCGGAGTCACTACGAGGCAAGAGCAGGTATGGCCGGGGTCAGCGCGGAGGTGAATGTCCAGGAAGTCGGGGCGGTGGGTGAAAAGGTCGTGGGCACGTTTTCGGCCGTGGTGAAGAACACCCACGGTGGAAAAGTCACTTTGACCGACGGCTACTTTTCGGCGATTCGGGAGGCGCCCATCTCGGCTTCAGACGCCCCGGCGCTGCGTCGCTGAAACACTCGGAATTGGCGTTGGTCGGACCGCGACCGGTCCCCGGTCGCAGCCGGTCCGAATGCCGGTAAAACGCCCGCTTTCTCTGGGGGCAAGCCCGTCCCCGCTTGCCTTGCTGAACAGCGCACCCGATAACGCAGGCCATTCCTGGGCGCTTGCGCGGCTGCCGGTGCTGCGACCGGGGACCGGTCGCGGTCCGAATCGCTGGGATGCGCCGGCTGAGAGCCCTGGCACGAGGATGCGCGGGGCGACCCCGCGTTCGTTGATTGAATGCGCAAAATCATGGTGGCGCATCACGGCTTTGGGATTAGAGCGTTTCCACAAATAATGTAGCTTTACGCGGGGCCACATCCGGCGTAGGCTTGGGGCATGAAAGCCATTCCGGTCCCGGTGCGTGAGCGCATCCTCCAGCT
>JAKCAB010000822.1 GCA_021839785.1 bacterium
TCTTGCTGTCGCCGCGAGTTCGGCCGTGCTTAGCATCGCCGCGTGGAAGTCATCATTCGACCGACGGCGGAAGCGGCGGCGGACCTGGTTGCCAGGATCATCGCCCGTGACTTGGTTGCCACCCCGCATCTCGTCCTGGGTCTGGCCACCGGCCGCACGATGGAGTCCGTGTACGCCCGGTTGGTCGAGTTCCACCGCACGGACGGACTGGACTTCTCGCTGTGCTCCACCTTCAACCTCGACGAGTACGTCGGCCTGCCGCCGGCCGACCTGCACTCGTATCGCCATTACATGAATCAACACCTGTTCAAACAGGTGAACATCGACCCGCGGAACACGCACCTGCCCGACGGCATGGCCGCCGACCTCGACGCCGAATGCGTGCGCTACGAGGAGTTGATCAAACGCTTCAACGGGATTGATCTCCAGTTGCTCGGGCTGGGCCGCGCCGGGCACATCGGCTTCAACGAACCGCTCTCCGCCTTGCGCTCGCGCACGCGGGTGAAGGCGCTGACGCCGCTCACGCTCGAACAAAACCGCAGCCTGTTCGCCGATCCGGCCACGATGCCCCGCCGCGCCATCACCATGGGCGTCGGGACCATCCTCGAGGCCCGACGCTGCCTTTTGCTGGCGACCGGCCCCAAGAAAGCCGAGATCATCGCGCGCGCCGTCGAAGGCCCCATCACTTCCATGATTTCCGCGACCGCGCTGCAGCTTCATCGCCGGTGCACCGTGGTCATCGACGAAGCCGCCGCCACCCGGCTCCAGGAGGCCGACTACTACCGCTGGATCTTCGCCAACGAGCCGGAGTGGGAACCGTTTCGGTGAATGCCCAACCGCTTGCAGCCGCCGACAAACGCCCAGAAGTATCTCGTCGAACCATGAACCAACCGCCATCCACGCCTCGCAGTTTCAAGATCGATGCGCTTGAAGTCCGCGTCTTTCCCGACCAAGCCGGATTAGCGGCCGCTGCCGCCAGCGAAGCCGCAGATTGCCTGCGCCGCGCGCTCGCCCGCCAGGCCGAGGCTCGCGCGATCCTGGCTTCGGCGACTTCGCAAATCCAATTCCTGGACGCGCTCGTGGCCGCGCCGGATGTGGATTGGTCGCGGGTGACGTTGTTTCACATGGACGAATACCTCGGCATCGGCGACGACCACCCGGCGAGCTTCCGCCGCTTCCTGCGCGAGCGCGTGCACGCCCGGCTGCCGGTGCGCGCGTTTCATTACCTGGCCGGCGACGCCGCGCAGCCCCTCCAGGAAATCGAGCGCTACACGCGGTTGCTCCACGCCGCGCCCGTCGACCTCTGCTGCCTCGGAATCGGCGAGAATGGCCACGTGGCCTTCAACGATCCGCCGGTTGCCGATTTTGCCGATCCGCACCCGGTCAAGCTCGTGCAATTGGACGAAGCCTGCCGGCGCCAGCAGGTCGGCGAAGGCTGCTTCCCCACGTTCGAGGCGGTGCCGCGCTACGCCTACACGCTCAGCGTGCCGACGCTCTGCCGCGTCGGGCGGATGCTGTGCGTGGTGCCGGAAAAGCGCAAAGCGCCGGCGGTTCGCGACACGTTGCGCGGACCGATCGCCACCGCCTGCCCGGCCTCGATCCTGCGCCGCCAACCGCACGCCACGCTGTTCCTCGACGCCGACTCCGCCAGCCTGCTCTGAGCCGATGCAACCGTTGGTAGGGCGAAGCTCCTGCTGAGCCATACCCGCGCGGGTTGGACGCCCGCGCTCCGCAGCGCGAGGCGAGACCCCGCCGAGTCATGCCACGAAAAGCGGCACTTTCAGCGCGGGGAACTTTGGCGAGTGCCCGCCAGGTACTCCTGGTAAGCCTTTGCGATTTGCGCCTCCGTAGCCGCGCCGCGGTGTATCCACACGCGGTAGCGCAGGTGTACCGGCTGGCCCGCTGGCAACTCCGCCGGCGTCACCCCTGGCCACCCCAGACAGAGCACGCCGTAATGCCGCAGCAGCCATTGCGGCGGGTAATCCGGATGGCTCGGGTGAACGAAGATCGCGGCTCCACTCGGCGCGGAGCGGCCGGCCAGGCGCAGCGTGAGGTCGGCCCAAGTCAGATTGGTCATGGCCAGATCGGCTTTAGCCACACCGGCGGGTGTCGTGATAACGACGTTGGTGCCTGGCCCGAAACGCAGCGTGAGTCCGCCGTAGCTTTTGCCCTCCGCGCCTGCCAGCGTCACCGGCTTGGTTGTGGGTGTGAGCGTGAGGTCCACGTCAATGGCCCGCGCGGTGGCGGTCGCCGGGTGAACTTGGAATTGGATCACTTCGTCCATGATCTTCCGGTCGCCCACGTACCAGCCGTTGTTCGCGGTCAACACCGCGAGGCGCGGTTCGGCGCGTTTCTCCACCCAGCGCTCGAAACGTTGTTCCACGCCGTGCAGCATCCAGAGGTCATAATGCCGGCCGTCCACGCGCACGTGCGGCCAGGCCCAGAACAACCCGCGATGATGGTAGTGATCCTTCGGGAAATCGTCGCTCAGCACCTCGCCATCGAGGCCGTACAACGGGTGAACGTAAGTGCTGCGGGCGCGGTCGGCGGGCACGCCGGACCGGGCGATGACGCCGTGGTTGTACACGAACACCGGCTGGTCCCCGTCGAAAAGTGCGGTCGAGTTTGTATCCTGTTCGGCGAAGCGAAAACCAGTCTCGGCCGCGTGTGCGCTGGCGACGATCAACGCGGCGGCGGCCAGGAGTGCCGCCGGCCGTGGCCAAGGCGCGAACTTGCGGTGGCTCGGCCGGTCCGGGCTGGAAGGTGCCGCCGGCGTCGGGGCGGGGCGCTTACTGGATGGCTGATTCATGCGATTCGTTTATCACAAGTCGAAGATTCGCCAACGCAAAACTCTGCCCGCCGGCCGCCCACGCCTTGACGCACTGCGAGCCTCAGCTTTGACTGCGCGCATGAGTTTGCCCGCTTCGTTGCCGCGCGTTCGCTTGAGCGGCTTCTGGCCCGGCTTGGTGGCGCTCGGCTTGTCGGGCCACCTGGCCGCGGCCGAAGCCCGCCCGCCGCAACCGCCCATTCCCGTCGGTCCGAGCGATCTGTTCGAAGACGGGACCCAACGCGCGGGCATCGACTTCGTCCACCAATTTTGCCACGACCGGATCGCGAACATTCTGCTCTCGAACGGCTCGGGCGGCGCGGTGTTCGACTTCGACCGCGACGGCTTCGTGGACATCTTTCTGGTGAACTGGGGACCGCTGCCGGGCGTGACTTCGCCCAAGTACGGCACGGCGCGCGATCCAAACCGGCTTTACCGCAACCGCGGCGACGGCACGTTCGAGGACGTCACGGCCCAGGCGGGGCTGGCGGGCAGCGGTTACGGCAGCGCGGCGGCGGCGGGCGATTTCGACAACGACGGCTTCACTGATCTGTATGTCGTGAACCTCGGTCGTAGCCAGCTTTTCCGGAATCGCGGGGATGGCACGTTCGAAGACGTGACCGGCCAGGCGGGCGTGGGCCACGTCGGCACCGGCATTTCGGCGGCGTGGCTCGACTTTGACCATGACGGTCGGTTGGACCTGTTTCTGGCGAACTACCTCACGTTCGATCCGAGCACGATTTCCGAGCAAAACCCCGGCGCCTATCCGGGACCACTGGCGTACCCCGGCGAGGCGAACGGGCTGTACCGGAATCGCGGCGACGGCACGTTCGAGGACGTGACGAAGGCCGCCGGCTTGTACGCGCCCGGCCACCGCGCGATGTCGGTCTGCGCGTTCGATGCAGATTGGGACGGCGACACCGACTTGTACGTGGCCAACGACGACACGCCGAACGCGCTTTGGCTGAACGACGGCCAAGGCCATTTCCGCAATGTGGCCCTCGAAACCGGCGTGGCCTTTAATTCGATCGGCGAGGCGCCGGGGTCGATGAACGCGGCGGTCGGCGACTTCAACGGCGACGGGTTGATCGACCTGTTCGTGACCCGGCTCGGCTACGGCTCGCTGTATTTGCGCACCGCGAAGGGCCTTTACGACGACCGCATGTACGCGTCCGGCCTCGGCCAGATCACCCAGCCGTACGTGGGCTGGGGCGGCGTGCAACTCGATTTCGACAACGACGGCGACCGCGACCTGTTCGTCGCCAACGGCGACGCGTTCACCTTGCCGGGAACGCTCAGTCTGCTCCTGGAAAATGACGGCACCGGCCGGTTCACCGACGCGGCGGCGAAGGGCGGCGCGTTCTTCCGGCAAAAGATCAATGGCCGCGGCAGCGCGGTGCTCGATTTCGACAACGACGGCCGGCCGGATTTGCTGGTCACCGCACTGGCGGACCGGCCGTTTCTGCTGCACAACCGTGCTCGAACCGGGAACCACTGGTTGGCGCTGGCGTTGGAAGGCACGCGCAGCAACCGCGACGGCTACGGCGCGCTCATCACCCTCACCGCCGGCGAGCGGACTTGGAAAGCGGAGGCGCTCTGCCCAACCGGCTTTTTGGTGCAAGGCGACCCGCGCGTTCACTTTGGCCTGGGCGGTGCAAAGGCCGCGGAGCGTATCGAAATTCGCTGGCCGAGCGGGCAAACACAGGTGCTGACCAACGTGGCGGCTGACCAGATCCTCAAGGTGCGGGAAACCAAGGAATGAGTGCGACCGAACAAGGCGCGGACGAATCTGGGGAGCGCGGGCGGCTCGCCGACCTGAATCCTCCGGGTGATTGGGTATCCGGTCATTTCGCGCGCACCCGCCCTTCCATCGGCACCTGAATTTCTACCGCTACCACGCAGCGACCCCTTACGCCGGATGCGCCAGGCATGGGCAGGGAATTTGCCCCGGCTGCCGGTGGAGGCGCCGGCGGGCTGGTGAGTGGAACCCCGAAGGGCAACGACAAGCACGCAACGAGGAGGCGTTCGCCCAACGGGGCGCCTACCCGAGTTCCTCGCCGATGGGAACTTGGTAGGGCAGCAGGAAGGTCCGAATCAGTTCGCCCTCGCCGCAGACCGTCATGCCTGGAAACCGCTTGAACCACTTGCCCTCCGGCACTTCGGGTTCCGTGTAAAGCCAGTCTGCCAGCAGTCCAAGCCGATCGGCGGAAATGCTCCGGTTGGCAACGCGGTCAAGCAAATGGTCAAGTAGGCGCGGCGGCAGGCCATGGCGGCGAATGCGCGGCATGGCTATTGGCCGTAAAAGCCGCGGTGGATCTCCGCCCGCAACCGCTGCGCTTCGGCGGGGTCTTGGGTATCCGCCAGGCGCTGCGCGAGTCCGGTGAGTTCATCGCCGCACAACTGGCGTTCGCGCGCCAGTGCCAAGGCGAAGCGGATCACCTGCGATTGCTCCTCGCGCGGCAGGTGCTTGATTTCTTCAATAACGGCGGTGACGGTCATCTGGCAAATCTTACGGGGCAAGGTAAGTGCGCTCAAATGAAAAGTCCCGTTGGCCATGGGAAAGGCTGGGCAGATCGTGACCCCTGGATGATCTCCATCAAAGTGTTGACGCCCAGGCGAAGGCATGCGCTGCTGGGGCTCTTCCGGAGGAGCCACGGCAGCGCCTCCGGGGCGTTGGAGCAAACGGGGCCGCACGCCGCGATGACTTGGGGAACGCGGCACACGTTGCGCTGAAACAGCGTGCAGAGACCAAACGATCAACTGAATCGACGAGTATTTCCTCAATGAAACCGTCCTTGAAATGGCTCGCCACTGCGACTGTTGGGGTGGTGGCGCTGTGGGTTTTCGCGGCCGATGGACCCGCCGACAAAGCCCACAAGCTCACCACCATCAGCCCGCGCAAGTTCGCCGACTCGCTCCACGCCGTGATCGCCGCCGACCGCGAGGCTTATGCACGCCTGGTCGTCGAACGCCTCGCGATTGACGCCGGCACGGCGAAGGTGAGTCAGAATTGGCGCGCGGAAAAATGCCTGCCCACGCACGCGCAGTTGTTGCGCGAGGCCGCCGCCAGCATTCAACAACGCGGCGCGGAGTTTTCTTACACGCTGCGCAGCCTCTGGCCCATCAATCCCAACCACGGTCCCCAAACCGACGCGGAGAAGGCGGGCCTGGCATTCGTGGCAAGGAATCCTGGCGAAAACTTTTACACCGAGGAGAGCCTCGGCGGGCGCAGTTACTTCACGGCGATCTATGCTGACTCCGCTATGCTCCGCTCCTGCGTGAGCTGCCACAACCAACACCCCGCCAGCCCGCGTCGCGATTTCAAGGCCGGCGACGTGATGGGCGGCATCGTGGTGCGCGTGCCGCTGGAGTTCTGAGCTTTCCGGGCGGCGCGCGATCCCGGATCTGTGTTTAGCGTGGCTGCGCTCGTAAGAGCGCGGCATTCCTTCCGCTTGAGCGTTCGCGTGCGCAAAGGTGCGAATGTTTGCCGCGCTCTTACGAGCGCAGCCACGGGACAAAACGCCTGCTTTCCCGGTTTTACTCCAGCCGCGTGGCCTGAGCTTGAGCGCGGAGCGCCAGTTCGATGGCGAGAAACGTGTGCCGCTGCGGCATCGCGTTTTCGGTGCGATGCAGGCAGTCGAGGATGAGCTGGCCAAAGTACGGGAAGCCCACCTGGCCTTGGACAGTGAAGTGCTGCTCGCCTTGGTGGTCCACGAGATAGACGTGATCGCCGGTCTTGTCCCGCGCCACATCGAGATATTTCCGCAGCTCGATGTAGCCATCCGTGCCGAGAATGAGGGTGCGGCCGTCGCCCCAGGCGCCCAAGCCATCAGGCGTGAACCAGTCCACGCGGCAATAGTGCGTGGCGCCGTTGTCGGCCACCAGCGTGGCCTCGCCGAAGTCTTCGAACGTGGGGTGTTCTTTCCACCGGTAATTGGCCACCTGGCTGTGCACGACGCGAGCTTCCTTGGCCCCGGCGAAAAACAGGAATTGCTCGAACTGGTGACTGCCGATATCGACGAGGATTCCGCCGTATTTCGCGCGTTCCCAAAACCACGGCGGGCGGCTCGGCGCGTTGACGCGGTGCGGGCCCAGGCCGAGCACTTGCACGACGCGGCCGATGGCGCCGCGCTGGATAAGGTCGCCAGCGTAAATCGCGGCTTCGGAGTGCAGGCGCTCGGCATAATAGACCGCGAAGTGCCGGCCCGTCGCGGCGACCTTGGCACGCGCCGCGGCGAGTTGATCGAGCGTGGTCATCGGCGGTTTGTCGGTGAAGTAATCCTTGCCGTGGTCGAGCACCCGCAGGCCGAGCGGGCACCGTTCGCACGGCACCGGCGCGCTGGCGACGAGGCGGATGGCCGGATCTTCGAGGATCTCGCTTTCGCTGCGCGCGGTCTTCACGCCGGGGTAAGTTTGGCGAAACCGCTCGACTTTTTGCGGGTCCGGGTCGAACACCCAGATCAACTCGCCACCGGCTTCGATCAGGCCGTTGCACATGCCGTAGATGTGGCCGTGGTCGAGACCGATCGCGGCGAAGCGGAATTCA
>JAKCAB010000039.1 GCA_021839785.1 bacterium
AGCGAGATCACGCGCCGTTACGGCCCGGCGGGTTTGCCCGAGGACACCATCCGGCTGCATTTCAAAGGCTCGGCGGGTCAGAGCTTCGGCGCGTTCATGCCCCGGGGCATGACCTTCACGCTCGAAGGCGACGCCAACGACTATCTCGGCAAAGGGCTTTCGGGCGGGAAGATCATCGTGTATCCGCCGGCGGGCTCCACATTCGAGCCGGGCGAGAACATCATCGTCGGCAACGTGGCCTTTTACGGCGCGACCAGCGGCGAGGCGTACATCCGCGGCATGGCGGGCGAGCGCTTCTGCGTCCGCAACAGCGGCATCGACGCCGTGGTCGAAGCGGTGGGCGACCACGGTTGCGAATACATGACCGGCGGGCGCGTGGTGGTCCTGGGCCCGGCGGGCCGCAATTTCGCCGCGGGCATGTCCGGGGGCGTTGCTTATGTGCTCGACGAGACCGGCGATTTCGCCCGGCGCTGCAACCTCCAGATGGTCGGCCTGGAGAAACTCGAGAACCTCGACGAAATCGAGTCGATCCGCGCGCTGATCCAAAAGCACGCCGAGTACACGCGCAGCCGCCGCGCGCTCAAGATGCTCGTTCTGTGGGACGACTACGTGCCCAAGTTCGTCAAGGTGCTGCCAAAGGATTACAAGCGCGTGCTCCAGGCGATGAAACGCGTCAGCGATTCGGGCCTGAGCGGCGACGACGCCTGGATGGCTGCCTTCGAGGTCAATGCCCGCGACCTGGCGCGCGTGGGCGGCGGTTGACGAAAAGGCGTGTTGACCGGAACATGCGGTAGCGAGTTCGTGCCATGTTGATTCCGTACATCCGTGCCGCCATGCATCTGGCCCGCTTCGAGCCGATGGAGAACGGCTGCTATTTCGGCGAGATACCGTCCTGCGAGGGCTGTTGGGGCGAAGGCCCCAGCCTGGAGGCGTGCCGCGAGGATCTCGAGGGGGCACTCCAGGATTGGATCGTGGTCCGGCTGCGTCACGGCTTGTCACTGCCGGTCATCGCCGGAATCGACTTGAATCCGCGGCCGGAGATGGAACATGCCGAAGCCGATTAGCTGGCGAGCAACGGTGGCGCGATTGCGCGCCGCCGGCTGGTCCGGCCCGTATGCGGGCGGACGGCACCCAACGATGATCAACGGACAACACTCACTCACGATCCCAAACCCGCACCGCGGTGACATCGACTGGTCGCTCTTGAAACGGGTGCTGCGCCAGGCGGGCCTCACGCCCGAGGCTTGGGAACGACTCGGCAAACACGACTGATCGCGATTCATTGGCTTTCAATCATGGGAAAACCCACTGGCTTCATCGATTACGTCCGCGAGCTGCCGCTCGACCGCGACGCCGTTCAACGCATCAAAGACTGGAACGAGTTCCACCTCCACGCGGAGGAGCCCAAACTTCGCGAACAGGCGGCGCGGTGCATGGATTGCGGCACGCCGTTTTGCCACACCGGCCGCCTCCTCAACGGCATGGCCTCCGGCTGTCCGATTAACAACCTGATCCCGGAGTGGAACGACCTCGTTTACCGCGGCCTGTGGCGCGAGGCCATCGAGCGGCTGCACAAAACGAACAATTTCCCCGACTTCACGGGGCGCGTTTGCCCGGCACCCTGCGAAGGTTCGTGCAACGCCGGCCTGGTCGCCGCGCCGGTCACCATCAAAGCGATCGAGTGCGCCATCATCGACAAAGCCTGGGCCGAAGGCTGGGTGAACGCCGAACCGCCGGAGATCCGCACCGGCAAGCGTGTGGCCGTGATCGGTTCCGGCCCGGCGGGACTGTCCGCCGCCGCCCAGCTCAACAAGGCCGGCCACAGCGTCACCGTCTTCGAGCGCGAAGACCGCATCGGCGGCCTGCTCATGTACGGCATCCCGAACATGAAGCTGGACAAAAAAGTGGTCCAGCGCCGCGTGGACCTGCTCGCCCAGGAAGGCGTCGAGTTCGTCACCAAGACGGAAGTCGGCGTGAACTATCCCGCCAAGCGGCTGCTGGTGGAATTTGACGCGGTGGTGCTTTGCACCGGCGCCACGCGGCCGCGCGATCTGGCCGTGCCGGGCCGCGAGCTCGCCGGCGTTCACTTTGCGATGGAGTACCTGACCGCGAACACCCGCAGCCTCCTCGACGCCAATCGCAACGGCCGGTTCATCGACGCCGCGGGCAAGGACGTGCTCGTCATCGGCGGCGGCGACACCGGCACCGATTGTTGCGGCACGGCCCTCCGCCAGGGTTGCCGCAGCCTCGCGCAGATCGAAATCCTGCCCCGCCCGCCCGCCGAACGCGCGCCCGACAACCCGTGGCCGGAATGGCCCAAGATTTACCGGATGGATTACGGCCAGGAAGAGGCCGCCGCGCTGTACGGCGCAGACCCGCGTGTTTACCTCACCACGGTGAAGCAATTCATCAGCGGCGCCGGAGGCCGGTTGAAGGCGGCGGTCACCGTCCAGATCAAGTGGGAAAAGGACGCGCAAGGCCGTTTCGTCCCGCAGGAAGTGCCGGGCACCGAACAGGAGCGCCCGGCGCAACTCGCCTTGCTGGCGATGGGTTTCCTCGGGCCGGAACCGGCGTTGCTGGAGCAGCTCCGCGTCGAACGCGACGCCCGCACCAACGCCAAGGCGGAGCACGGGCGATTTGCCACCAACCTCAAAGGCGTGTTCGCCGCGGGCGATTGCCGGCGGGGTCAGAGCCTGGTGGTCTGGGCCATCAACGAAGGTCGCGGGGCCGCGCGCGAATGCGACCGCTACCTGATGGGCGCCACCAACCTGCCGTAAACGCCAGGCTCTCGCGCCCAAAAGCCGGCTGCGATTCGCGCCTGCTGGCGCAATTCGGCGATCCGCCGGTGGCGTGTGGTTCCCAAAGGCAGTCGCGGCGTTCAAGCAGTCTTGGAGACAACCGCGCCAACCGCGCTACCCTGCCGGTTTCAACCGCACGATCGTGGCGCCCCAGCCGCCGTAGGCCGCGCTGGCCTCTGCGAAACCGACCACGTCCGGGTGCTTGCTGAGGAGCGCGTGCACCGTCCGGCGCAAATTGCCGATGCCTTTGCCGTGGATGACCCGCACTTCCAAGATGCCGCGCGCGCGGCACTCGGCGAGGTAATCCAGCACGACGTCCTTGACCTGCCGCGGCGTGAAGGTGTGCAAGTCCAGCACGCCGTCGATGGGGAGCGGAACCACCTTGTCGGCGTCGGACAGCGGCGAGTCCGCCTCGGGCGGGTTGGACGATGATGAAGGACAAGCCATGACTCAAAAGGCTGGGCAGCCCGTTTTCTCATCCCGCCCGGCGACTGCTGTTCCGCATCGGCTGCCGAGGAACAAACTGTCGCGCGCAGTGACGGGGCGCTTGATCACGCACGAATCCGGGCCGTGCGTGAGCCGTGACCACGGCGGCAAGCAGGCCAACCCAAACGATCGGTTTCATACCGGTGCGAAGGGTTTCACCGGTCCGGCCTGGCCGCAAGTCTGGGGGGCTCCGCCGCGGTCTTGACGCATACCTCGCCGATGGTTTCGAGGAACCGCTTCTGATCTGTGTTGTGCCGGACGATGGGCTCACGACGATCCCCTCGACTCGTCACCTGGTGAACTGGCGAGCCGTGCCTACGCCCGATCAGCCCAACGTTGCGCTGCAAATCAAAAGCCCCCAACGTCACCAAAGGAAAATAGTCAAGGTGTAGGCACGACAAGGATCGCCCTGAGCGAAATCGAATCAAGAATGCAGTGATGCCAACCGACAGGCCATTTGTTAAGGTGCGACAGCGATGAGCATAATTCTGCCAACCGACGGCGACATTCGGCGGGCGCTGCCGCAGATACAGAACCTCGCGCTGCAGGACACCGGCGGCTTCAAGGCTGTGTACCGGGTCACCCTCGGCGGACGGACGGAGGCGCTGAAGCTGATTCAGATTCCCGCGTCAGACGGCAGCACCGACGCCGAGGCGTTCAAGCGCGAGATGATCGGGCGAGTGCGCCGCGAGGTCGAAGCGCTGGCGCGTTGCACCGGGCCGGAGATTGTGAAACTGGGCACGCTGGCCCTCACGCCCTTGACGATCAACGCCGTGGACTATGTGGCGTACTCGGAGGAATTCCTTGAGGGCTGCGACCTCTGGAAACTGCTGACAGCAGGTGGGGCAAAACCAACCGAGCAGGAACTTCGGCTGTTGTTCGCCACGCTGCTCAAGGCCGTTCGCGAGATTTGGTCACTGGGCTACGTCCACCGGGATATCAAGCCGAAGAATGTGATGAAGCTGACCGCCCCGGCCCGGCAGTTCGTGCTGTTGGATTTCGGCATCGCCTACTCGGTGCAGGAAACCGGGTTGACCGCAAACGCTACGGGCCGGATGCCGCTGGCCACGTATCGTTACCTCGCGCCGGAGATGATGAACCCCGCCTTTCGCGAGACGATTGACTACCGCACTGATCTCTACACCGCCGCGATGACGGTATTACGAATACGGCGCTCAGGCTCACCCGCTGGCGCAGGGCCGGGATGATCTGATGCGGACGATCTCACGCGCTTTGCATCAACCCGCGACGCCGCTGGCCAACCACCGGAACGATCTGTCCCCCAGCTTCTGCCAGGTCATTGACCAGATGTTGAAGAAGAAACCGGCGCTGCGCCCGGCCAACCTGAACGCGCTGATCCAAAGAATGGAGAGTGGCACATGAAATTATTCGCTCAACACGGTGCGTCCGAGGGCGAGAAAATCTCGGAGGGCCTTGCACGAGGTCTGCTCGACGGGGTGATCTACGGCCCCCGCGACGTATCGCTCGCATCGTTGAAGGAGAAACTCGCCACGGTTGAGACGGCAGCACCAGCCGCCGAACGGTTGGTTGACCCCCAGTACTACGCCATCTTCCTGAACGGTACGGAGGAAGCCCGGCTCGGCTATCTGATGGAGGAAGACTACAAGTCGTATTTCCAGCCGCGCCGTCGCAGCCAACTGGAACGCGAAAGTCAGATCGAGAAGGAACTGGAAGCTGCGCTGAAGTTCCAGAGTGGGTTGAACGTGACGGGCGTCATCGCGCCAAACATTCTGATCCCGAACTCGCTCAACTCCATCGAGGTGGTGATCTCCAAGAACTTCATCCGGCTGGCAAAGCCGCAGTACGCGGCGTTTAAGGACAAGCGGCCCGTGTATGCAACGCTGGCCGTGTCTCGCAACGCGCTGATGGACAAACAGGAGTTGGTGGATTTCGTGAACGAGATCACGCTGCTGGACAATCCACCGGATGGCTTCTACGTGCTGATCTCGGCCCGGAACACCGAAGCTCGGTCGGACATCTACAACGCGGATGTCATCGCCGGGTGGATGTTTATCAATCACGTCCTGGCCGTGAACGGTTTCAAAGTCGTCAACGGCTACTCGGATGTGTTGACGCCGTTCTTGGGTGTGGCCGGGGGCATGGCGGGCGCGTTGGGCTGGTGGTCGAACCTGAAGATGTTCTCGCTCGACCGCTTTGCTCCGTCAGCGGGTGGCGGGCGCTTGCCCATTCAGCGTTACCTGTCAGTGGCACTGCTGAATCGGATCACTTTCTTCGAGTTCGACCAACTCCGGACATTGTTCCCCACCGTCGTAAACAAATTGGCAGGGGATGCGATTTACGACTCAGCCAACGGTTCAGAACCACCGCGCAACATGGAGGTTGTCCAGTCGTGGGAGGCCGTGAAGGAACTCAACAAACGGCTGGTTGACCCGGACAAGGCGAAGGCATTGAAGCAGTGCCGTGAGGCGATCAGGCTGGCCGGGATGAACTACGACGCAGTTCAGCGCTTGGTGCGGTTGGATCAAAAGTCGAACGCCGAGCACATCCAGCCCCTGGCGGATGGGCTGGGATTATTTGCGAAGCTGGCTGAGTTGTAGGCTGCGGCTCAGCGACTCCAGCGCCCTTTCCTTGGCTCTGGGGTTGCGCGGGCCGGAGCAGCGCGGTGAGAACAGCTTGCGGATGGTATCAGTGGCCGGATCGAAACTCCAAAGGCCGACGTTGGATCGGCGGAACAGGTCGAGTTCGGCCTTGGCAGCGGTGGCAAGATCGGGCGGCAGGACGACCACCGCCAGATCGGCGAAATAGCTGTAGCGGTAGGCTTGAGCGAGTCCCTTGCGCCAGTCGGCCAGTTTCATCTCGAACGCCGTGAGCTTTTGCCGGTTGAGCAGGGACTTGAGTTTCTCGATGGACAGGGCGCTGCCTTCATCGGGATTCGTGGCGTGCTGCCATGCAATCCAGACGAAATCCGCGATCCCGAAACCGGACAGGGCGAACTCCCTGCCGCCAAAACCGGCCGGCGCGATGGACTCGATGTACGCTTTGCTAAAAGATGAAACGAAGTTGGACTCGCCGCGCTTGCGGGCAAGCGACGCCGGGAGGTTGCGCCTTGGTTGGCGCTGCCTGAATCTGAGCAACCGCGCCGTTTTCATCGGAATCCGTATGAAGTTAGGTCAATTCGGTCAGACCCCTCAACGGCAAAGTGGACGGTAAAGTGGAAGGATCGGTCACGATCATGGCGGGCCGCTTGCCGGACGCCGGAAGACCGGTTTATTCGGCCTTCGCCTGCAAGCGAATCATATAACGGGCCCCCGGCGCCCCCGATTGACCTGCACCCCCTGGTTTGCGGCGGCAAGAAAAAGTGCGCGCTGCAGATACTTTTGCAGTTGCCGTAGGCATCCAGTCCAACACAACGGCTCATCCTGTCTCGCAGTCCAGACCCGCAAGCCGTGCTCGTCTTGCTTTGAGTGGCAGCTCTTGAGTGCGCTTCCCAAACGCCGCTACTGGTACAGCACCGGTTCTTTCCGCCAATCTTTGTCCTTGTCGAAGCCCATTTCGGCGACACGCGGACGGCGCTCGCGGAGGCGGACGGATTCGATGCCCAGCAGGCAGCCTTGCGACGCCGGGTTTCGGCCCACGCAATCGAGGCGGAGGGTGTAGTCGCCGGGCTCGGGCCAGAAGTCCAGCAGGTGCACCTCTTCGTTCTCGGTCTTGGCGCTGTAGAAATCCACTGGCCCGCCCAGTTTCACGCCGTTGAGCGAAATCTGGTAGTGGCCGAAGTCGTAGGACTTGGTGGCGTTGACTAGCAGCCGCAACGGCTCCTTCTTCGTCACCTTGAACGGAATCTCCAGCCAGGCGCCTTCCGGTTGCGCGGGGCGGTAAAGGAGTTGCGGGCCGTCGTAGAAATCGAGTTGCTGCGGCGTGACCTCGCCGGGGCCGTGGTGGCTGGCGTCGGCGAAGTCGCGGGCGTAGGCGATGACGCGTTCCAGGCTGGGCAGGCGGCGTTCGCTCGCGGGCGGCACGGGCGGCTGCGGGGTCGGTTCGCCGGTCTGGTACCAGAACGCCACGCTGGCGTAATCGTCTTCGCGCTCGTTCCAACTCGTGGATTTG
>JAKCAB010000248.1 GCA_021839785.1 bacterium
GTCCGGGGGCTTCGAGTTGGCCTTCGGCCACCCCGCCGTTTGCTTGAAGGGCTTTGTATTGGAAGACCGGCATGGTCGGGGAAAAGGCTTAGCGCCGGGCCAACGCCACGCTGGCCGGCGTGACTTCCTCCTCGTCGGACACCAAGGCGTTGGTGCTCCGCTCGATTTCCTTGGCGGTGGTGACGCTCAACACCTCCTCGACCGTCGTGAGCCCAAGCCGCACGAGCCGCCAGCCGTCTTCGGCCAGCGTGCGCATCCCGGCCCGGCGGGCAACATCCCGGATCAAATCGCTCGACGCATTTTTCAGGATCAACTGGCGGATTTCGTTGTCGGTGTCCATCCACTCGAAGATGGCGTGCCGGCCATAAAACCCGGTTTGCCGACACTCGCGGCAACCGACCGAGCGGTAGATCGTGGCGTTCGGCGGAATGCCGACCTGCATCTTGAACGCCTGCGCCGCCGGCGAGTCGTCCACCTGCCGGCAATGTTTGCAAAGCACGCGCACCAAGCGCTGCGCGAGCACGGCTTCGAGCGACGAGGCCACCAGGTAAGGCTCCACCCCCATGTCCACGAGGCGGGTCAAGGCGCCGGGCGCATCGTTCGTGTGCAAGGTCGAAAACACCAAGTGGCCAGTCAACGATGCTTGAACCGCGATCTGCGCGGTCTCCTGATCGCGAATTTCGCCGATCAGAATCACGTCCGGGTCATGTCGCAAAATCGAGCGCAGGCCGCGGGCGAAGGTGAGCCCGGCCTTTTCGGAAACCTGGATTTGGTTGACGCCCCGGAGCTGGTATTCGATCGGATCCTCGATCGTGATGATCTTGCGGACCGAGTCGTTGATGGTGTTGAGCGCGGTGTAAAGGGTGGAGGTTTTGCCGCTGCCGGTCGGACCGGTCACGAGGATGATGCCGTGCGGGAGTTGCAGGACTTTTTGGAAGCAGTTGAGTTCGCGGGTGTCCATGCCCAGCTCCCGCATCCCGCGCAGCGTGGCGTTCTGGCGCAGCAAACGCATCACCACCGCCTCGCCGTGGAGCATCGGAATGACCGACACGCGGATGTCCACCTCGGCGTCGTCGATGCGAATCTTGATGCGGCCGTCTTGTGGCAGTCGCTTCTCGGCAATGTTCAGGTGGCTGAGGATCTTGACGCGCGAGACGATCGCCGGCTGAAAGCGCTTGATCTGCGCGGGCACCGGCACTTCCTGCAACACGCCGTCGATGCGGTAGCGGATGCGCAGTTCGTCCTCGAACGGCTCCAGGTGAATGTCCGAGGCGCGCAGTTCGATCGCATCGCGCAACACTTGGTTCACAAAACGAATGATCGAAGCATCCTCGGCGGCGCTGTCGAGGTTCGTGTCCTCCTCGGGGTTTTCGTCAACGACCTGGAACGAGGTTTCCTCGTCGAGCGTGTCGATCGTGTCCGCGCCCACGCCCAGGCGCTTTTTCATCTCGCGCTGGATTGCCTCGCTCGAGGCCAGCACGGGTTTGAGATTCAAGCCGGTCAGGGTCTTGAGGGCATCCAGGCCCTGGGTGGCGAAGAGGCGGCTGGTGGCCACCTCGACGATGCCGTTGACCCGCTTCAGCGGCAGCAACTCCTCCTTGAGCAGGATGCGCGCGGGGAACAACGAGAGAAGCTGGCGATCGGGTTCGACGTCCTCCAACGTGGTAAAGGCGAGGTCGTACTCCTTGGCCAGCCAGCGCAGGATGTCTTCCGGGATCCACGCGGACCCGGCGGCGGTCGTTGAGCCGGTTTGCCGTAACCAGGCCGCCGCGTCCTGCGGTGACAATTGCTTGTTCGCAACCATCTGGTCGAGCAAGGGCTTGACCGATGGGGCCGGAGTGGAGGTTTCGTTCATGACGCCCGTCGCCAGCTTCTCTGCGTTATCTTGGCCGGTCGGTCTCAGAGCAGGCCCGACACGGTGGCAATCGCTTCCTGGCGGACCGACAGCACCTTGCGGAGCTCGGCCTGCGCGGCCTCCAGCTCGGCCTGCTTCGCCTTGCGGGCGGCGGTGTATTTCTCGATCGCGGCTTTCAATTCGGCATTGGATGCCTTGCCCTCGATGGCTTTCTCCAACGCTTCGGCCTCGGGACTCGGCTGGCCGAACATGCCGCGCCGCGGCGGTGGCTGGGCAGTTTCACCGCCCGGCGGGCGCATGGGGCGACCAAACATGCCACGGCCCATGCCACTCATGGCCGCCATGCGTGCCTCCATGACTTTTTGAATGCGCGGCTCGATCACCTTCCACTCGGCGTCGTCGGTGACCTCGAGTTCTTCCTTGTACCGCTCCATCATGCGTTGCTGCATCTGAGCGGGGTCAAAATTCGGGCGGTTGCCGCGGTTCCCGCGCGTTCCCCCCTGCCCGCCACCCGGAGCCTGGGCCAAGGCTGTGCCCGCGCCGCAGCCTAACAGTGCGGCGAGACCCGCCATCACGAACAAACGGTTCAGTTTCGTCATATCTACGTCTCCTGCTGTGCTTGTGTTTTTGTTGTGTTCTGTCGCGCCGCCCTGCCGGCCGATTGAACCTCGGCGCACCCGGCAGTGCTGCGGCTGATGCTGATAGCAAGCGGGATACCACCACGAAAACCGGGCTTTTCCGCAAGCTGGAGCCGGCAAAATGCGCAACTTCTGCGCGCCGGAGGTGCTGGCAGGCACTTCTTGCGCACCGGTTTCTGCGTGAAGCGGAAACGAGCGGCGGCAGCTCCGCGAGGTCGGCGCTAAGCTTGGCCGGACGCGGCAGGTCGGGCCGAGTCCGCCGAACTGACCAGTTCCCGGAGTGTCAGCCCGCCGGCCACGCTCCGTTCGGCCTCGCCAATCCGCTCGAAGACGCCCAGCAGCGTCTGCCGCGTCTCGCCGGCGCGGGTGGCGACATCGCGACCGGCGCCGACACGCAAGGCATGGACGGCGTCCGCAACGTTGATTTGCTCCAGCGGGCGGGCCGGCACGAAAGCCGACTCGGGGCCGGTGGTTTCCGCCACCAAGCCGGCTTTGGCCAGGGTCTGAAGAATCTGGTTCGCCAGGCGGGTCGGAACACCGATCTGGTCCGCCAGCCGGAGCAACGAGGGCGGCGGTTCGTTGTGCTGGAATCGCCGGCCGATTTCGGTCAGCAAGCGCAAGGCGACGAATTCGCGGCTGCGTTGATTGATCGTTTCGACCTGGCGTTCCTGGAGGTAGGCGCGGCGGTTTTCGTAGGCGTAAGCCACCTGCGCGCCAAACAGCAGAATGATCCAGCAAATGTACAGGCCGATCATGAACACCGGCACGGCGCCGAGGCTGCCGTAAATCTGGCTGTTGCTGACGACTCGCGAAACGTAGAAAACGCTGAACTCCTGGTTGAGTTGCCAAAGGAAACCCGCCACCACGCCGCCGACCAAGGCCGCCCGCACCTGAACCCGGGTGTTGGGCATCAGTTGATAGAAGAGCGCGAAGGCCAGACTGAGGATCATGTACGGCAGCAACGACAGACCGACGTTCATCCCAAACTCTCCCAGCGGTCCTAGACGGGCGATGAAGGTGCGCACGAACCCCAGGTAAGGCCCGCTGGTGAGCGCCGCGGTCGCCACCCAGAGCAACGGCCCCAGCGTGAGCGCACCCCAGTACAAGATGATGCGCATGAACCAGGTGCGTCCCCGCGTAACGCCCCAGATGTCGTTGAACGTGTCTTCGATGCGGGCCAACATGCTGATCGCCACCACCAGCAGGGCGATGACGCCGGTCACGCTCAACGCGCCGCTGCGGATGTTGCCGACAAAGTCCATGATGTACCGCTTGATGCGCTCGCGCGTATCGCTGGCCAGTTGGGCGCGGGTATCCTCGCGCACGGCGGCTTCCGCGGCGGTGTTAGTGGACGTGTCGGGTGTCCCGGCCGTGGCAGGCGCCGGTGGACCTATGAAGTTGTTTGTGTAGAGACCGCTAAGAAGAAATGACGGCCCTTCAGTGTCCGGCGTCACGCTGGCGACCAGTTTGGTGACGAATTTTTCGATGGGTTCCTCGCCCTGGCGTTTGAGCAGGCTGCTGGAAACGCCGATGACCACCGCGAGCATGGGCACCATGGCCAGCAGACTGGCGTAAGCCAGCGAGGAAGCCCGGATGGGACACCGGTTGCGCACGAAACTGCGCCCCACCAGCGCCCAGAAGTGAAGGAATCGTTGAATCCGGGTGAGTTCGTGCTCCCCGCGGTGGGCCACCACGTCGGCGTCGAAGGCTTCCCACGCGGCGCGCGAAAGCCGTTTCAGTTTCTCGAGCGTCGCATTGGCCATCGTGCTGAGGAGGGCGGCGGCCGGCGGTTCAGCGCCACTGACCGTCGGGCATCGGCCGCGGTTGGGCCGCGCGGGGATCGATCACGACGTGGCGGATACGCTGCCGCTTCCAAGTGTAAGTAACATGGACCAACCCGTCTTGGGTTTGGATCACCGCCGGGTAAGACATCTCCGTGCCCGGCTCATGTTCAAGCTCGCACAAGGCCATCCATTCCTCGCCGTCGGCGGAGACCGCCACGTTCAAGATGCCGCGGTCGTCCCGCGAGTGGTTGTACACCAGCAAGGCCCGGCCGTCCTTGAGCATGATGGCGTCGATGGCGCTGTTGGGATTCGGCAGCGCGGTGCGCGTCATCGGCGACCACCGGTAATAACCGTTGGTGGCCCACGACTCGTAAATGTGCCCCTGCTTGGTCCGGCAAAGGATTTGCAGTCCGTTTTCGTGCCGGAGAATCGTGGGTTGGATGGCGGCGACCGTGTAGGCCGCATTCAAGTCCGGGCCCCGGTTCCACAACCCGAACGGCTCCTTCGTCCATTCCATGTGCACCCGCCAGCCTTTGTCCTCCAGGCTGCTGCCGCACAACAGCGTGCCGTCGTCCAGCTCCACCGGCTGGTTGCGCACCGGCCCAACGAACCCGTCCGGCAACCGCCGCTCCTTGATCCAAGTCTTGCCGTCATCGGTCGAAAGCCGGACGTTGCCCCACCATTTCTCCGGGCTGGGACCCACTTTGTAGAATAGGAGTACATTGCCGTTGCTGCGGCGAAACAGGACCGGGTTCCAGCACGGATAGCGCTTGCCGTCGCGGTTGGGAACGATGCCGTTGGCGACTTCCACCGGCGCGCTCCAACCGGCGCCGTCGTTGCGCGTCAGCCAGATGCTCACGTCGGGCGCGCGCTCGGCCCGCCCGCCAAACCACGCCGCGACCAGCCCGCTGGGCGTTTCCACGATCGTGGAGGCGTGGCTGACCGGCGTCGGAGGCGGGTCGGCCAGGAACTCGGATTTCACGATGCAAGGATCGCCAGCCAGCGCGGTCAACCAGCCACCGAGGCCGGCTGTCCAAACCGCCAGGCGGGACAAGCTGGAAGTCATCTTCATACGGCCACAAAACAGCAACACATCCAAGAGCCGGTGGGTTCTAAGCCGGGATGGCGGGGAACTCAAGCAATCCTTCTTCACGCGTTGTTCGCCAGCCCGGCGTGCCGGGGCGGCCCCGGGGCCAACGCTGCCCGCGGCCTCAAGGTTCGTAACCGCCGGACAGGACAAGGAAGAAATTATGCGGCTGGCTCAACAGCCCGGTCGCGTTGATCGGCGAGTCGAGGAAGGTCTGCGCCGACCAGTTGTGAAAATCCGGCCCGTAAAAGACGTGGTAAAGCCAGTTCGTCTGGGTCGGGTAGCTGAGCAACAATGTGCCTTGGTTCAAGGCGATTTGCGATGAGACCGGAGCCACCGCTGGCAAAGCCGGAGTGACCTTGGCCGGATCGAACGCCGTGGCCGCGGCGCCAATCCGCAAAATGCGGACGCGTTGCAGCGTCACCGCCGTCACCGGTTTGTCGGTGGTCAAGTCGGTGGGCACCTGGTTGATCAGGTTCACGACCTCCATGCCTGACACCACCTCGCCGAAGATGGTGTGCTTGTCGTCCAGCCAGGGCGTGGGCTCGACGGTGACGAAAAACTGGCTGCCGTTCGAGTTCGCGCCCGAATTGGCCATCGACAGAATGCCCGCCTGGTTGTGACGCAACTGGGGATCGAACTCGTCCGCGAACTGATAGCCCGGCCCATCGGTGCCCCTGCCGTTGCGCGAGCCAGACTGGTTCATGAACCCTTTGATCACGCGGTGAAAAATCACGCCGTCGTAAAACGGCGCCTGGCGAATCCGCGCCTGCGCGAAATCCACCCACGGCCGCGAACCTTCCGCCAGGCTGACGAAGTTCGCCACCGTGCGCGGCACGCGCTGGAATTCGAGCCGACACCAAAACTCGCCCAGCGACGTGGCGAAGCCCGCGTACAGCCCGTCAGCAGTCGGCTCCTGACCGAGCACTGCGCCGGCGGCACCCACCAGCATGAAAGCTGTGACCGCGGTCAAACGAAGGAACTTGCGGGAATTCATGGCCGTTACGGGTTGATCGGTTCAAGTGCGGGTGCGCGGCAAATGCGGGGCGAGCGCGCGGCGCAACCGGCCGTTCGAAGCGACGACTTCGTAGCTGCCGTCCGGCAATCCGCGCCGCCAAAACTCGCCGCCGGCGCACTCCACGATCAGCCCGCCCGCGGCAATGTCCCACCACCCCAGGCCCAGTTCGATAAACGCATCGAATCGTCCACTCGCCACGTAAGTGAGCGCCAGCGCCGCCGATCCCATGATGCGCAGTTTGCGCACGTGGTCAGACAATTGCTGGCAGGCCGGCACCATGTGACGCAGCACCGCGGCCTGCTTGCCAAAGCCGAGCGAAACGACGGCTTCGTTCAATTTCGCGCGAGCACTGACACAAGTTGGCTCGCCGTTCAGTCGGGCCGCCGCGCCGCGAAGGGCGGTCCAGAGTTCTCCCTGAAACGGATCGAACACGACGCCTAAGATGGTTTCGTAGCCAGCCCGCGAGCGCGTCCGTTTCGGCGTCGCGACCCGTTCCTGCAAGGCAATCGAAACGCTGGCGTGGGGAATGCCGTAGGCGAAATTCACGGTGCCATCGATGGGATCCACGACCCAGCGGAGAGACGCGTCGGCCGCGCCAGTCGAGCCTTCCTCGCCGAACACGCTGCTCTCGGGAAAAGCCGCCAGCAGACGGCGCACGATCAACGCCTGGCAGCGCACGTCCAGCTCCAGCTTGAGGTCGTGCTGGGTGGCCACGTTCACGCGCTTGGGCGAACGCGCATTCTTGCGCATCGATTGCCCCGCCGCCTTCGTCGCTGCCACCGCCACCGTCAAAGCCCGCTGCTGTTCCGCTCGCTTCATTGGGTTGGTCAAGCCGCCGCGAAGGTGCGATTTCCGCCGCGCGGCGTCCAGCCTTTCTCCGCCCCAGCCGGCGGCTGGCCGCCTGGACCCGCAGCCAGACTTGGACAACCGACGCGCCCGCGGCTTAACTCCGCGCGTGCAGCTCCAGTTCTTC
>JAKCAB010000392.1 GCA_021839785.1 bacterium
AGGCCGGCCTGGACCTGCTGGACACCTCGCCGATCGCTTACGAGTACGTGGACAATCCCACCGGCGACGGCATGGTCACGCACTTCGCGAACGGCGCGAAGATGATCCTGTCGCGCGGCGACAAGTACTGGCACGGCTCCTGTGGCATGCGGTTCGATGGCCCGGAAGGCTGGGTCTCCGTCGCCGACGGCTATTCGCGGCCGGAGGTTTCCAATCCGCGCCTCCTCGACGATTTCAACAAGATCGTCAACGACTACATCGCGCGCACGCAGCGCCCGATGAGCCACGTCCGCGATTTCCTGAACTGCGTGAAGTCGCGCCGCCGCACCGTGGCCCACGAGGTGGTGATGCACCGCTCGATGTCCGCCGTGCACGCGGCGAACATCTGCATGTGGCTCAAGCGCGATTTGAAGTACGACCCGGTCAAGGAGGAGTTCGTCAACGACGTGGAAGCCAACCGCCTCCGCTCCCGCGCCATGCGCGAACCGTACATTTTCTAAGGCCAAGTCACGACCACCCAGAAAGGAACCGAAACCATGAAGTCCAAGTTCTCACTTTTCGCCCTGGCCTTTACCGTCGCGGTCAGCGCCGCGCTCGCCCAGGAACCCACGCCGCTGGTGACGCGGGGACAGGATCAACTGATCGCCGTCCTGAAATCTGCCGACGCCTCGCGCAAGGCCAAAGCCGACGCCTGCCGCGAACTGGCCGTCATTGGCGGCAAAGATGCCGTGCCGGTGCTCGTCGGCCTGCTGCCGAATCCGGAGATGAATCACATGGCGCGTTATGCCCTGGAAACGATGCCCGACCCGGCGGTGTCCGACGCGTTGCGCACCCAGCTCGGCAACTTGAAGAGCCTGCCGCTCGTGGGCGTCATCGGCAGCCTCGGCGTGCGGAAAGATCCGAAGGCGGTCGAACCGCTGGCCGCTTTGCTTACCGACAGCGACCTCGAAGTCGTCCGCGCGGCGGCGCGCGCTTTGGGCAGCATCGGCACACCCGCGGCGGCGCAGGCGCTGAAGGATGCGTTGTCCAGCGTGAATGAGGACAACCTGCTGGCGTTTTGCGAAGGCTTCGCGCGCTGCGCCGAGTCGCTCGCCGCCAATGGCCACCGGGACCAGGCACTCGACATTTACGGTGAAGCCTACAAGGACGACCGCCTGCCGCATCAAGTACGGGCCGCGGCATTGCGGGGCGCGGTGCTGCTGCGCGGCAAAGACGGTCTGCCGATCCTCCGCGAAGCCCTGCACAGCGCGGATTACACCCAGTTCGCGGCCGCCAACCGCATCGCCCTGGAAATGCCCGGCCCGGAAGTGACCCAGTTGCTCTGCGACGAACTGGGCAAACTGCCGGCGGACCAACAGGTCGTGGTGGTCGGCACGCTCGCCGAGCGCGGCGATCCGGCGGCGCTGAACGTGATGATTTCCGCGATTCAGAATGGAGCCAAAGATGTCCGCCTGGCGGCCATCCGCGCCCTGGCGCGCATTCCACGAGCCGAATCGGTGCCCACGCTGGTCAAGCTGTTGAACGACGGCGACCGCGACGCGGCGCAGGCCGCGAAGGAAAGCCTGGGAGGATTTGCGGACCCGGCGGCGGACGTGGCGATCGCCGGCTTGCTCGCCAGCAACCGCCCCGGCAACCGGTTGACCGCCGTCGAGTTGATCGGCCGGCGTCAAACGCGTGCGAGTGTGCCGGACTTGTTCAAGGCCGCCGGCGACGCGTCGGCTGACGTGCGCGTGGCCGCGATCAAGCAGATCGGCGAACTGGGCAGTGCGGGTGAAGTGCCGAAGGTGCTGGAGGTTTTGGTCAGCACCAAGGACGCGCGCGATCGCGGCGCCGCGGAACAAGCCTTGGTCACGTTGTGCGCCAAGGCTGGCGACGCCGAATCGAACACCGCGGCGGTTTCTGCCGCCCTGGCCAAGGCGCAACCCGAAGCCAAAGGCTCGCTCCTGGAGGTGCTGGCCTCGATCGGCGGGCCGGGCGCGCTCCAAGCGGTCTCGATCGCGGCGAAGGAGGGCAACGCTCTGGTTCGCGGGTCTGCTATCCGGGCGCTGAGTTCCTGGAAAACGGCCGACGCGGCGCCCGCCTTGTTCGAGCTGGCCAGCAAAGCGACGAGCGACACCGACAAGACGCTTACGCTGACGGGCTATCTCACCCTGGCGGCGAACACCGACCTGCCCGCGCCGCAGCGGTTGGAGATGTGCCGCCTGGCCGCCGGCTTGGTGTCGAAGACCGCGGAGAAGAACCTGCTGCTCGCGGCGTTGGGCGCCTTGCCCTCGATGGACGCATTGCCGCTGGCGCTGCCTTACCTCGACGACGCGGCTACGCGTGACGCGGCCAGCGCGGCCGTACTCTCCATCGCCGACAAACTGCTCCAAGGCCAGACGCCAAAGGCGACCGCCGCGGGGCTGGTCGCGCCGCTCCAAAAGGTGGCCCAGACCACCGGCAACGCCGACTTGGCCAAGCGCGCCAAGGCGCTTGCCCAGCGGGCCGCGACCAAGGCCGGCCAATAGCGCGCGCTGCCATTCGTTTCCGAACCGCTCGCAACCACCGCTCTCCCGATCAGCTTTGGGTCGGGGGAGCGGTTGGCTTTTAACGGCGGCGTTGGTTGCCGCGCGTTGGCTGGCCAGGCGCGGTGCACGCCGATTCGGTGTCGCCATTTGACAACCACCGGGGCGCGGCTTAGTGGTCGTATGCTGAAAGCCCTGCAACCCGGAAAGCCACTCGAATTATGGTCGTTGTATTCAGCGATGTGCACCTCACCGACGGAACTACCGCCCGCAACGTTCACGCCAGCGCCTTCAACCTCCTCGGCGGGGAGATCGCGGCGGTGGCGGAAAAGAAAGGCGATCTCACGGAAATTCACCTGGTGCTCCTCGGCGACATCTACGATCTCGTCCGCACCAGTTACTGGGTGGGGGAAGTCGCGGAGAAGGAGCGGCCTTGGAACGGGACCGCCGATCCCGAGACGGCCATGAACGCTGACGAGGCTGCCGCGCGCGCCCAGTTTCTCGCCGTGCTCGATCGCATCCTGGCCACCGAACCGGCGCGGGCTTTGGCGCAGATGGTGAAAAGCCTGCCGGCGGTGAACGGCCAGCCGCCACGCGTCACGTACGTGGTCGGCAACCACGACCGCGCGTTCAACAATTACCCGGCGTTGAAGGAGCGCCTGCAACGCGAGTTCGCCCCGATCCCGGTGGAGTTTGCGCTCAAAGTCCAGGCCGATGCCTACGGTCTCCTCGCCCGACACGGTCACGAGTGGGACGGCGAATGCCACGGCTGGGAGTTTTACAACAAAGTGCTTCGCCGCGACGGCAAGCTGGATCGGTTCGATCCGCCGTGTTACCGCGTGCAAGCGATCGGCGAGGCGGTCACCGCCGAGTTGATGTCGGGGTTGGTCCACAACACCGCGCGCGGTTTTGCCGAGGAGGGCTGGAACTCGGCCGCCGACCTGGCCTTCCTGGAAAGCTTCAAGGACATCAACAACCTCCGGCCGTTGACCGCCGCCTTCAACTGGCTCGCCTGGTTCGTCCGGGGCCAGGGCGGGGAAGACGACCGCTACTTCCCGGTCATTCGCGAAGCCTTGAAGAACGCGTTGACCGGGCTGCTCCGCTCGCGCCTGGCGCGACAATGGGACAAAATCCAGAGCGACTTCCTCGTTTCCGGCGACCTGACCGACCATCTTTCGCGCGTGCTGGCCTTGGTGAAACAGCGACAGGGTTTGAAACTCCTCGAAGGATTGACCTCGGTCGCGAGCCTGTTCGGTGGCGGCGGCAATGGCTTGGACGGTTTGGCCAAAGGCGCGCAGAGCGAACTCACCGACGGTGAGGCCGCGGGCGACGCCATCCAGTACGTCTTGTACGGCCACACGCACGAAGCGCGGGAAGACTGTTTCCGCGCGGGCCAGGATGGGCGCGTGAAGTTCTACGTGAACACCGGCACGTTTCTGCCGTTCATCGACCGCTCCCGCGATGGACGCGGGTTCTGGCACGCCCACCGCATGACTTACGCGCTGCTGTTCAACAACGACGAAGACCGAGATGGCCGTCGCGGTCCCGGTCCCACGCTGGATGTCTGGAACGGCCTGCGCCGCAAAATGACCGATTGAACCGCCCGTCGCCATGCCTGCCTCCGACGCCGCCCGCCAACTCCACGCCCGCTGCCCGGTGGTGGACCTCCACGCCCACCCGTCGCTGAAAGTGGCGCTGTGGGGCAGCAAATTCGCGGAGCGGCATCGCACCGGCGGGGCGTGGAATCCGTTCGCGACGCGCGTGGACCTGCCCAAGCTGCGCGAAAGCGGCGTCAAGGCGCTGCTGTCGGCGGTGTATTTGCCGGAGCGCGGCCTGCTGGACGATTGCTGGTTGATGAAAACGGCGAGCTGGCTGGCCCCGCGCCGAATCAAACGCTTCTTCAAAGACGATCCGTTCGCGGTCACGCTCGCCTTGTTCCAGGAATTCGAAGACGAGGTCGCTCGCTCGCGGGTGGACGGCCAGGAAGTGGCGCGGGTGGTGAAGTCTGTGACCGAACTGGACGCGGCGCTGGCGGAAGGCAAGATCGCCATCCTGCACAGCCTCGAAGGCGCGCACAGCCTGGGCAACGATCCGGCTCGGGTCCGCCAGCTTTTTGACCGCGGCGTGTGTCTGCTGACGCTCGGCCACTTTTACGAAAACGCCTTCATCGCCCCCGTCGATGCCATTCCGCCGGCGCAGAAGCTGGCTGGTTGTTTCAGCCGGCCCAAAGATCTCACCAAAGGCCTGACACCGCTGGGCGAACAATTGGTCGAGCAATGCGTGGAGCTTGGGATGCTGGTGGATCTCACGCATGGCACGCCACCCGCCCGCCGGCGGGTCATCGACATCGTGAACCGCCGTCGGCCGCTGGTCTTCTCGCACGTCGGCGTGGCCACGATGAATCCCGCGCCGATGAACCCGACGCGCGAGGAAGTCCGCGCCGTGGCCGACTCGGGCGGCGTGATCGGCATCATCTTGATGAACTTCTGGCTGACCACCGCCGAACTCAAGCAGGGCCTCCACCTGGTGGTGGAGACTGCGCGTCACCTCAAGGACCAGGGCGGGATCGAGACCGTGGCGCTCGGCACGGATTTCGACGGCTTCACCGACCCGCCGGACGACGTGAAAGACATGGCCGACCTGCCCAACCTCACGGACGCTCTGCTTCGCGGCGGTTTCACCGAAACCGAGATCGAGCGAATCCTCGGCGGCAACGTCCTGCGCGTGCTGCGGCAAGGCTGGGGACGCCGGTGAGCCCACGGCGAAGTTTAGACGGGGAGCACCCGCCGCTGGCGGGTCGCCGAAAACATTGGTTTTCTGCGCCGGCTTGCGACCTCCCTGAATCTCCGGCGGGCAGCCAGACACGATCCACGACCCACGGGCGCGCGCCTTTCAACTTCGTTTCCAGGCGTTAGCCGCTTTGACCGCACTAAGCCGGCTGCAAGCCAGCGCGCCGGTGAAACCGCGCGGCTTGCTGGTTAAGCCTTGGGCTTGATGAGCGCGTGCCGGTAATGCCGCTTCACGCTGCGGCAGGAATCCAGCGAATCCTTGGCGTCGTCGTTTTCCCAGACCTCGTCGTAAACGGCCTTGGTTGGGCGCTTCCGCAAGCGATGTTCTTCCAGGATGGAACCGTCGCTTTGGCAGAGGATTTCGATGAACCGCGGCTCTTCGAGCGGGCGAAAACGGTTGGACAGGATGACCAGCACCTTGCGGGGCGGTTCGTCGGCTTTGCGTTTGCGAGTTGCCATAATCGGAAAACAAACGCGGCGTGAAGTACTATGCGCGCCTGCGCGCGGCAAGCCTGGATTGCCGGCGGCGCTTTAAGCTTTGCCGGCGCGGCGCTTTGGCCTGGAATCGCGCGCATGAAACGCCGTTCCTTTTTGCGCGCCACGGCCGCCACGCTCCCGTTGCTGGGGTGTGTCCGGGGCTGGCGAGCCTTGGCCGGGGCAGATGCCGATGAATTGGCCGCCGACGTGGCGATCGTTGGCGGCGGGTTCGGCGGGTGTGCCGCCGCGCTGGCCGCCTGCCGCGCCGGCCTGCGGGTGATTTTGACCGAGGAGACGGACTGGATCGGCGGCCAAGCCACGGCCCAGGCAGTGCCGCCGGACGAGCATCCGTGGATCGAAAGCTTCGGCTGCACCCGCGCGTACCGTGCGTACCGCGACGCCATTCGCGCGTTCTACCGCGACCGCTACCCGCTCACGCCGGAAGCGCGGGCGAACCCCCACTTCAATCCCGGCAACGGTTGGGTCTCGCGCCTTTGCCACGAGCCTCGCATCGGCCTCGCCGTCTTGACCGGGATGTTTGCGCCGCACGTGAGCGCCGGGCGCTTGCGGTTGTTGCTCGAGCACAAGGCCGTGTCCGCCGAGGTTGCGGGCGACCGCGTGCGGGCAGTAGTGGTCCGCGACTTGAAGGCGGGCCGCTCGCGGACGTTGCTTGCGCCGTACTTTGTCGATGCCACCGAACTGGGGGATTTGTTGCCGCTCACGAAGACCGAGTACGTGGTTGGCGCCGAATCGCAGAAGACCACCGGCGAACCGCACGCGACCGCGGAGGCGCGACCAACCGACCAGCAAGGGTTCACGTTTTGTTTTGCGATGGATTACCTTGCCGACGAGGACCACACCATCCCAAAGCCGGACGAGTACGACTTCTGGCGCTCGTACGTCCCGCAAATGACGCCGCCGTGGCCAGGACCGCTGTTGAGCTGGCAGATGGGCGACCCGGTGTCGCTCAAGCCCCGCGAGATCGGCTTCGATCCCACGTTGAAGTTGTCCGGTCCGAATCTGTGGACGTACCGCCGGATTGCCGATCCCGCCAATTACGCGCCGGGCGCCCTGCGCAGCGCCATTTCACTCGTCAACTGGCCGCAAAACGACTACTGGCTGGGCCGCATTGTGGACGTGCCGGAAGCCGAACAAGCCCGCCAACTCGCCCGCGCCAAACAGCTCAGCCTCTCGCTGCTTTACTGGATGCAAACCGAGGCGCCGCGCCCGGACGGCGGCACCGGCTGGAAAGGTCTCCGTCTGCGACCGGACGTGGTGGGAACGGAAGACGGTTTGGCGAAATACCCGTACATCCGCGAAGCGCGTCGCATCCGCGCGGAATTCACGGTGCTCGAACAGCATGTCAGCACCGATGCGCGGATCGCCGCCACCGGCAAGCCACGCGACGAGGTGACCGCGGCGCGGTTCGCCGATGCGGTCGGCGTGGGCGCGTACCGGATCGATCTTCATCCGAGCACGGCCGGCCGGAACTACATCGACCTGAGCAGCCTGCCATTCCAGATTCCGCTCGGCGCCTTGCTCCCACAGCGGGTCGAGAACCTGTTGCCGGCCGGCAAAAAC
>JAKCAB010000616.1 GCA_021839785.1 bacterium
ATGACTACGCGCTGGCCGACCTGTCCGCGATCGCCATCGAAAAGGCGCGGCTCTACGAGCGGTTGGTGGACATGGAGGAGCACCTGCGGCGCCAGGAACAACTCTCGGCGCTGGGGTTGCTGGCCGCCGAGGTCGCCCACGAAATCCGCAATCCACTCACGGTGATGAAGATGCTTTACCACTCGTTGGACCTGCGCTTCGAGCCTGCCGATCCGCGCGCCCGCGATGCCGCCATCATGGGTGAAAAGATGGATCGCCTGAACCGGATTGTGGACCAGATCCTCGATTTCGCCCGGCACAGCGAGCCGCAATGCGCGCCGGTGCAGGTCAACCGCCTGATCACCGACCTGACGCTGCTCACCCGCCACAAACTCCACCAGCAGAACGTTGAGCTGGAACAACACCTCGACCCGGCGGTGCCTTTGATCATGGCGGACCCGGCGCAGCTCGAACAGGCCTTCCTGAACCTCACCCTCAACGCCGTCGAGGCAATGCCGGCCGGTGGGCGCCTCCGCATCAGCACCCGCGCGATACACCTCCCCAAATACCGCCCGCAGCCGACTTGCATCGCGGTTAGCTTTCGCGACACCGGCGTAGGCATGTCGCCCGAACAACGGCGGCGGGCGTTCAGCTCCCTGCTGAGCACCACCAAGCGGGAAGGCACGGGACTTGGCCTCGTGATCGTTTCGCGGGTGGTTGAGGCCCACCGCGGCCAGATCAAAATTGCCTCGCGGCCGGGCGTGGGAACCAAGGTCACGATCCTGCTGCCGACCTGACGCGAACCGCGCGCCGTCACCGGGCTGCCTAACCGGTGTGGGTTCCAGACCTGGCTTCTTCGGAAGCCGCCCGCCGGAGCAGCATTTCCGCAATGAGTTCCGCCGCTTGTTCGCAAGTTACGCGATCCGTATTGATGATCAGGTCGTAGAGCAAAGGGTTGTCGATCTCGACCTTGAAATGCTCGCGCAGGTACCGGTGGTGGCCGCGGTCCGCCTTCTCGACGAACTCGACGGCCGCCTTGCGCTCCAGCTTCAGGTACTCCATCACGCGCTCGATGCGCTTCTCCAACGAACCCACCAGCCGGACATGCACCATGTGCGGGAGCTTCATGGTGATCACGTTCGCACCCCGCCCGATCAGGATCACATTTCCCACCGCCGCGAGCCGAAGGATCGTGTCGGACGTGGCGCGGACCAGATTCCAGGAAGGCGGATGCAGGCCGAGCAACTCCGTCACCATGTCTTCGAGCATCGAGACGCGGTCTTCGGGCATGAAGCTGACCAGCTTCTTCGGCAGATTGTGATTTTCGAGCACGTGCTCGACCAGTTCCTTGTCGAAGACGGTCCATTTCACGTCCTCCGCCGGGGCTCGCTGGTCGAGCCGGGCCGCCAGTTCCCGGGCCACGATCCAGGCACCGGCACCGGCCTGGCGCGAGAGGGTCACCGCCATCCGCCGCCGGTGTGTCGGCGTGGAGGCGGGCCGCAAATGACAACCGATGAACGAGCGCGCCTGCTCTAAACCAATTCGCGGATTCATAAAAAGCCTTTCGCCTGGAAACCGGACGGGGCGAGGCCCACCGTCCGGTTCCGAGTTTGTTGGTTCAGTGAATTCGACGCGACGCTAACAAGTACCACCCACCAAGCCAAACCGAATGTTGAGCCCTAAATGTTAAGCCACTCTCTGCGCCCGGGGTTCCCGCGCAACCTGGGAGGAACGAAATTGCGGGCTTGCATGGGCCTTGCCGGCGACTACTCTCTGCGTCCCGTGCCGTTTCCGGCCGGGAAATCCAATCGAACAGCGTAACGCGTATATGGCTTCAGCTAACGACTTGAGACGGGGCATGGCGGTGATGCACAACGGCGACGTGTGCGTGGTCCTGGAGACCCAGCACCGCACGCCCGGCAACCTGCGGGCCTTCGTGCAAGCCACCCTCCGGAGTGTCCGCTCCGGCAAATCCTCGGACGTGCGGTTCAGTTCCACCGAGCGCGTGGACATCGTGCCGCTTTTCGCACGCAAAATGGAGTTCAGTTACAAGGACGGCCAGGACTTCGTTTTCACCGATCCGGAGGACTTCGAGACGGTGACGCTCTCGCCGGAAGTCGTGGGCGACGCGAAGAATTACCTGGTGGACAACACGCCGGTGACCGTGACTTTCGTCGAGGAACGGGCGGTCCAAATCGACCTGCCCGCGTCGGTGGTCCTCACGGTTTCCGACGCGCCGGAAGGCATCCGCGGGGATTCGGCCAACAACGTGCAGAAGTCCGTCACGCTCGAAACCGGCATCAGCGTCCAGGTGCCGCTGTTCATCAACACCGGCGAGAAGATCAAGGTGGACACGCGCACCGGCAAATACATGGAGCGCGCGTAAGCGTCTTCCCCACCCGCCCCCCAATTCCGCCTCGCTTTCTGGCCGGCTCCCGCCAAGGGACGCCGGCCGGCGCGTTTGGGGGCATCCGCGTCAGTTCAACGCCATGCCGCGCCGAATGTACGTGGGCGTGTCCAGGTCTTCCCCGCGGTGCACGGTCGGCTCGCTCTTGGCAAAACGGCCTTTGGAAACCACCTCGAGCGGCAGCACCCCTTGCTGCGGTTTGGACTTCGACCGCGGACCCGCAATGCCCCGGCGCCGCCCCCCCAACAAACGTTGCGCCTCTTCCGGGGTCAGATCGGGCGGCGGCGGCACATAGCGTTGTGCCATCCGCGGCGCGGGTACATCGCCAAAGCGCGCCGCTCCCAGTTCGACGTCGCGTGTCGGAAACTCCGAAGCCGGCGGCTCGGCCTCCTCGCTGGCGGCGGGCGCGCGGGCAGCGATCGGTTCCGGTGCCGGGCGGCGCGCGGCGACCAGCGTCACCGCCAGACGATCCGCCAGGGCCGGATCGATCGTCGCGCCCATGATCACTTGCGCGTTCTCGGCCAGGCGGTTGATTTGTTCCATGACCTGGTTCACCTCTTTGAGCGAAAGGCCGGGACCGCCGTTGAGGCTTACCAGGACGGCATCCGCTTCCGCGAGCAGCCGGCCGTCGTCGAGCAACGGATGCCGCACCAGGCGCTCGACCACTTCCCGCGCGCGGGTTTCGCCCGCGGCTTCGGCCGTGGCGAAATAGCTCTCCGCCTGCCGTCCGCGCACGACGTGGCACAGGTCGGCGAAATCGACGTTGAGCAAGCCGCCGCGCTTCACCAGGCGCAACAGGCCGCGCACGCCCTGAGCCAGCAGATCGTCGATGATCTGCATCGCCTCCGGCAGGCTGGTCTTCTCGTCGATGAGGGTGGAAACCTTTTGGTTCGGCAGGCAAATGACCGCGTCGGCCGCCGTGCGCAACTGGGCCAGGGCCGCCTGCGCTTGTTGCTGGCGCCGCCGGCCTTCGAAGGCGAACGGCAGCGCGACCAGCGCGAGGACCAGTGCGCCGTTTTCGCGGGCCACGCGGGCGAGCACCGGGGCCGCGCCCGACGCGGTGCTGCCGCCCAGTCCGGCGACAACGATCACGAGGTCGGCGCCTTCGCACAGGTGGCGGAGCCGGTGAGCTTCGGCCTCGGCCAGCGCGCGGCCGAGTTCCGGTTCGCCGACTTTCAGCCCACGGGTGAGTTGCGAACCGAGGAGCAACTTGTCGGTGATCGTGGATTCGCCGAGCAACCGGGCATCGGTGTGGATGACGGCCAACGCCGCTTCACCCACGCCGCAGCGGGCCATGTGCTGAACGGCCTGCAGGCCCGCGCCACCGACGCCAATGATCTTCGCGGTTGGCGCCTTCGCCACGCCGGGGGCGCTCGCCGGGGAGGTGGTTTCTGGATTCATGATGGGGGGATTAATGGTTCAACCGCGGCGCAACACCGTGCCGAGCGCGCCCAGTTTCTTGCGAATGCCGACGGCCCAGCGCGGGCCGCGCGGCCGTTGGGTTTGGAAAGAGCCGAACTTGACCAGGCCAATGCCCGTGGCGAACTCCGGTTGGTCGAGGGTGGCGACCAGGCCGTTGATGGTCTTGGTCCGCCCCAGTGCCACCGGCACGCCCAGTACGCGCTCGGCCAGCTTGTCGATTTCGGGCACGCGGGCGCCACCCCCGCAAAGCACCGCCCCCGCCCGCAAGCACTCCAGCAAACCGGCGGACTCGAGTTCGGCGGCGATAATCTCGAACGTCTCCTCGATCCGCGCCGACATGATGCGGCGCAAGTGTTCGAGGTTGACCACGCGTTCGGGCAAGCCCAGATCGCTGGGCAAAGCGACGGTGCGGCCCTTGACCTCGGGTCCGGCCAGGGCGGCGCCGTGTTCGATCTTCAACGTCTCCGCCCGCCCCATCGCGACCTTCAGCCCGTAGGCGAGATCGTTGGTCACATGGTCGCCGCCCACCGCCAGCGTGCCGGTGTGGCGGATGATGCCATCGGCGTAAACCGCGTACTCGGTGATGCCCGCGCCGAGGTCGATGACCAGCGCGCCCCGCTCCTTCTCCGCCGCCGTCAGCACAGCCAGCGAGGAAGCCACGCCGTTGAAAACGATGTTCTCGACTTCGAGCTGCAGGCTCTTGACGACGCGGATGGGCGTCTGGAGCCGGTTGGTGATGCCGTGCACGACGTGCACGTCCACTTCCATGTGGGCCCCGGACATCCCCACGGGTTTGATGATGCCCTCCTGGCCGTCCACGATGAAGTGCTGCCGGATCACGTGAATGACGTGTCGGTCGGCCGGGAGGTTGATCGCCTTCGCGTTCCGGACCACGTCCTGCACGTCCTCATCCATGATCTCGCGATCGTGCGACGGAATGTTGTGCCGGCCGCGGTTGTCGCACCCCTGAAGGTGCGCGCCGGAGACACCCAGAAAGACACTGCGGATTTCAACGTCGGCCATTTGCTCGGCCTCAGCGATGGCGGTGCGCACGTCCTCGGCGGCGGCGGCCGTGTCCACGATTTCGCCTTTGCGGACGCCACGCGAACGGGCCTGGCCGAGGCCGATGATGCTCAGCGTGCCTTCGGCGCCGAGTTCGCCCACGACGGCGCAGACTTTGCTGGTGCCGATCTCTAAGCCGACAACGAGTTGGGGTTCGGGGTCAAACATGTCTGCCTCCGTTGAAGGTCGTTTCCACCGGGCGCGGGGGCGGGGCCGGCGGTTCCGGGTCCCCGGTTTCCCAGAGCACCGGACAGTTGTTGGTCATGGAAAGGTCCAGCCAGCGAATGCGGTGGCCCAGCCGGGCCGCGGCGTCTTGCACGAGCCGCCAGCGCTGCAACTGCAAGTCGAGCTGCGTGAGCGGCAGGCGGATTTCCGCCCCGCGGTCGGTCGTGACCTGCACGACGTCCGGCTCCGCGACATCCAGGCTGCCCAAGCCCGCCTGGCCGGCCATCGGCGAAAGCGGCAGGACCCGCACCAGGTTCAGGGCCACGCGCACGCCCGGCGAAGGCAGATCCCGGCCCACGCGCAAGCTGCGGTTGTCCAGGCCGGAGATCACCGGCAACGACGTGTAAGCGGCCTGAAGGTCCGAGCGTCCCGCCGCCAGCGGCGGCATCACCCGGGCGTGGGCATCCAGGAAGTACACCGTCGGCACGAGCCGGCCGTGATCGGCATAAACGGCCCGCACCTGGGCGATCGGCTGGCGTTCGCGCACGCAAATGCTGAGCAAGTGCGGCAACACCCGCTCGACCGCGGCCTCCTCGACTTGCGGCACCAACTCGAGGTCGCGCTTGATACGGTCCAGATCCAACGCGAGGAGGTTGTCGCCGACCCGGACGTTCGCCCACGCGAGAATCTGCTGTGGCGTCAGCCAGATCAGGTTCGTGTTCACCTCGATGGTCTGCAGGGCGAAAAAGCGGTTCGAGAGCAGCAGGTCGTCCCGGAGCGAAGTCCACGACCGCAGCGCGGTGTGCATCACGAGCGTGGCGACCACCGCGATCAACAGCGCCACCACCACGCGCCTCCCCCAATGCGGCTGCCGCTTGACCGCGGCCTTCACGCGGAGCACGTCCGCGCGCCGCGCGCGCCGGCTGTTGCGATGTCGTCGCCACCACATAATCAGTCCCGCCTGGCCGCCGGTCGGCGGCGCAGCGCCAGATCCACCAATCGCTGGCACAGCGGCCCGAAGGCCAGCCCCGCCGCTGCGGCCGCCTTCGGCAACAGGCTCAGCGCCGTCATGCCGGGCAGCGTGTTCACCTCCAGGACGAAAGGCTGCTCGTCTTTGGAAACCATCACGTCCACGCGCGCATAATCGCGCGCGCCCACCGCCCGGTAAGCTCCCAACGCCGCCGTCTGCACGGCCGCGGTCGTTTCCGGGCTCAGCCGGGCAGGGCAGAAATACTCGGTGTTGCCGGCGGTGTATTTGTTCGTGTAATCGTAACCACCGGCCCGCGGCTGTACTTCCACGACCGGCAGCGGCACACCGTCCAGGATGCCCACCGTGGTTTCCATGCCGGCAATGCGCGCTTCCATCAACACCTCCCGGTCATGTGCCAGTGCGCGCGTCAGCCCCGCCGGGAAATCCTCGCGGCGATCCACGAATTCAAGGCCGACGCTGGACCCCTGCCGCGCGGGTTTGAGCACCACCGGCGGTCGCCAGGCATCGGGCCAGGTACCGGTCGCCTCGCGGAATACTTCGTACCGCGGCGTGGGCACGCCGGCCGCGAGGCAGCGTTGCTTGGTGAGAATCTTGTCGAACGCCACCCGGCTCGCCTCGGCGTCGCAACCCGTGTAAGGCACCCCCAACGCGTCCAACTCGCGCTGCACCGTGCCGTCCTCGCCGTACGTGCCGTGCAAGGCCAGGAGCACGACGTCCGTCGCGGGCGGCAGTTGCCAACGTCCCGGTTGCGGGTCCAACTCGGTGACAGTGTGGCCAAGTTCGCGCAGGGCCGCCGCCACCGCCGCGCCCGAGCGCAACGATACTTCGCGTTCCGCGGAAGGCCCGCCCAGCATCACCGTGATGTTCAATTTCGCGTTCACTCGCCTGCCCGTTTCAAACCGAATCTTCGCCCACGATCTCGACTTCAGTCTCCAACTCCACCGCGCGTTTGGCCCGCGCCTCCACCCGCACCCACTCGATCAATTCCAGCACTTCGGCCGCTGTGGCTCCGCCGGTGTTGACGATGAAATTGCCGTGCACGGTCGAGACCTGTGCGCCGCCGATCCGGGTGCCTTTCAACCCCAACTCGTCAATGAGCCGGCCCGCCGGGATCGTCGCGGGGTTTTTGAAAATGCAGCCCGCGCTCGCCTCACGCGGCTGCGTCTCCTGCCGCTGGCGCCGAAACGCCTCCATCCGCGCCTGGATCGCGGCCTCGTCGCCGGGCTGACCACGAAAAACGGCGGCCAGCGCGAGGTTGGTGCGGAACGCCGGGCAGGACCGGTATTCCGCCGGCACGGCGCTCGCCGGCTTCTCCTCCGCCT
>JAKCAB010000715.1 GCA_021839785.1 bacterium
GGTGGTCGAAGACGTGGCCGCCACGGTGCGCCCGATGGTGGCCAAGAACTCGAACCGGCTTGTCGTCAACTGCCCCGCGGACATCGGCGCGATGCGCTCCGATCTCACCAAGGTCCGGCAGACGCTGTTCAATCTCTTGAGCAACGCGGCCAAGTTCACGGAGCAGGGGACGATCCAATTGACGGTGACTGCGGACGTAAGTCCGCTGCCAACCTCGTCCGAGTCAGCCGCGCCCTCCCGAGCGCCGCTCCGGTTCAGCGTCTCCGATACCGGCATTGGCATGGCGCCGGAGCAGGTGGCGCGGCTGTTCCAGGCCTTCGAGCAGGCGGACGTTGCCACCACCCGCAAGTTCGGTGGCACCGGCCTGGGCCTGGCCATCACGCGCCGTTTCTGCCAGATGCTGGGCGGCGAGATCGACGTTCAGAGCGAACCGGGCAAAGGTTCCACGTTCACCGTGACGCTCCCCCGCGAAGCGCCCACAGCTCCAATGGCCCCGCCGGCGGAGTCGCCCGCGGCCGTGCCGCCGATCCTCGCGCCGACGACAGCCGGAGCCGCGTCCGTCACGATCTTGTGCATTGACGACGACCCCGCCGTGCGTGACCTGATGCGCCGCACGCTCGGCAAGGAAGGCTTTCGCGTCGAGACCGCCGGCAATGGCCGGGAAGGCTTGGAACTCGCCCGGCGCCTGCGGCCGGCCGCGATCACGCTCGACGTTTTGATGCCGGGCCTGGATGGCTGGGCGGTGCTCTCGCAACTCAAGGCCGACCCCGCGACCGCCGACATCCCGGTGATCATGATGACCATCGTGGACGACCGGAACCTCGGCTTTGCGCTCGGCGCGACGGATTACCTGACCAAGCCGGTGGACTGGAAACGCCTGACGACCGTGCTGGCGAAACACCGCCACGGCGTCGCCTCGCCCAGCGTGCTGGTGATCGACGACGAGGCGCCAACGCGGGAACTGCTCGAACGACAGTTGGCGAAGGAAGGCTGGCAGGTCGCCACCGCCGAGCACGGCCGCGCCGGACTTGCCTGCCTGGAAAAGGCCCGGCCGGGATTGATCCTGCTGGACTTGCTCATGCCGGAAATGGACGGCTTCGAGTTTCTGCAAAACCTGCGCACCCGCCCGGAATGGCGCGACCTGCCGGTGATTGTGCTCACCGCGAAAGACCTCACCGAGACGGACCGCCAACTGCTGAGCGGCCGCGTGAGCCAGGTGTTGCAAAAAGGCGCTTTCCGCACGGACGACCTGCTGGCCGAGATCCGCGCCCGCCTCGCGCCGGTCGCCGGAGCCGAGAACCCAAGTTGAACCTGGAAACCGTGGATAGCGCCGATGAACGTGGATGCGAGTCACCAGCCGAAACTCAGAAAGGGCCGAAAGCAGACCCGCTTTCCGAGCTTTTGAGTTGGGGCTCGTTTCCGTGGTGCGCTACCAAGCCCAATTCACACCATGTCGAAAATCCTCCTGGTCGAAGACAACGAGATGAACCGCGACATGCTCAGCCGCCGGCTCGAGCGCAAAGGCTACACCGTCGTCTGCGCGGTGGATGGCCGGGACGGACTCGCCAAGGCCCGCGACGAGGCGCCCGACTTGGTGCTCATGGACATGAGCCTGCCAGTGCTGGACGGCTGGGAAGCCACGCGACAACTCAAGGCCGATCCGACGCTGAAGGCCATTCCGGTCATCGCCCTGACGGCGCACGCGATGGCTAGCGACGAACAGCAAGCCCGCGCCGCCGGCTGCGACGACTTCGACACCAAACCGGTCGAACTGCCGCGGCTCTTGGCGAAAATCCAGGCGCTGTTGAAGACCCGAACCTGAATTCCGCGGTTGAACCGCCGATCGGCGCGGAGGAACGCGGATCAGGGGTTCCCAGCCCAGACTCAGAAAGGACCGAAAGCGGACCCGCTTTTTGAGTTTTTGAGTTTCGGCTCTTTTCCGTGGCGCGCCAGCCGCTTCGGAACGGCCCGAAAAGATTTCGGCGCGCCGCCAAACACCGCATGCCGGTGGCCTGCTCTCCGGGGACCCCGCGCGGCTCGCGTGGCGCGTCCGGCGGCCCGCCGGACGCATTCGACGCAGAGCATGGAGTTTCGGCCAGCGGCCGAAACGGACACGCCAGCGGCGTGTGCTCCCGTCTCTGGCGGCGTTTACTCGGCCGCGTTGTCCGCAATCTGCACGCTACCTTTGCTCTGGTTGGCAATGCGGGCCGGCCCAGTGAAGACGTTGCCGGTGATCACGGCGCGGCGGACGCCTTCGCCCAGTTCGATCTGCGGCTTGGCTTCGCGGAATTCGCAGCCCCGCACCAGCAGGGTGCCGCCCGTGGCCTGAATCGCGTGCCGGCCTTCCTTCTGGCTGTCCCATTGCACGAAGGTGCAATCCCCAAAACCCACCGTGCCGCGACCGGCCACCTTCGCGATTTGGTGGCAAGGCCCCCAGAAGGCGCAGTTCGTGAAGCGCACGCTGCCGGTGTTGCTCGCCTGCACGTCCACCATCGTCGGGTCCGGGCCGTGGAAGCTCACGAACTCGCCGTTGGTGATCAACAGGCCGTACGGCGCGGAGTCCTCCACGACGAGCGCGGTGTAGCAATCGTCCGCGCCGATGCCGAGGAAGTTGCCGTTGCAAAAGCCGGCCTTCGTCTTGATGAACTTGTAGCCGACGCGGTAGCCAAAGCAGAAGGTGTTGAAGACATATTGCCAGTCCGTCCGGCCGAAGATGAACGCCTCGCCGTTCTCCATCTGCCAGCGGAGCAGTTTCGGCCGGGTACTCCACCACGGGTTGAAATGCACGTTCTCGATCCGGCCCACGTCGAAAATCCGGTCCACAAACACGCCGCGGCGGAGCGGTTGACCGTGCACGTCGCGGATCAGGTGCCGTTCGCTGCCGGTGGTGTCGATGCCGTTGTACGGGTTGAGCAACTCGACCGCGAGCACGGCGGGGTTCTTGCCCCGCATCGCGATGGCCCACGGATAGGCATCCGGCACGTCGTCGGCTTTCTGTTTGGGGTAATAGATCACCACGCCCTTGAGCGTCGCGTTGTGGTTCAAGGTCAGGAAGGCGGGCGCGTCCTCGGTGCCGGCGTTGGCAGTGACGAGGAACGTGGTGCCGTCGTCGGTGGGCTTGGGCAGGCCGGCGTCGCGCAGGCCGTTGTGCGCGGGCACCGATTCCCAGATGCCGCGCAGCGTAACGCCCGGCGGGACGTTCAGATTGCCGGCGAAAAGGTAATTCCCCCGCGTCGCCAGCACGGTGCCGCCGCCCGCCTGGGCTGCGGCCGTCAACGCTTTTTGAAAGGCGGCGGTGTCGTCGGTCTCGCCGTCGCCTTTGGCGCCGAAGTCACGGACGTTGAGTGCATCGCCAGCGGCGTGGCCCAGAACGGCGGCGCTGACCAGGGTGAAAAGGAACAGTGCTCTCATGGTGTGCGCGGCAGTCTAGGCGAAGCCGCGCGCGAAGCAATTCCCGCCGCTCGGCGCGCGAATCGCGCCGGCCAGCAGGCTGTTGTCCACGACGATCATGCCCGGCCCTCCTTCACGAGCCGCCGGTGTTCTGCCAGAGACAGGCGCACGGTGCATCGCCGGGCCAGCGCCGCCACGCGCCGCAGCAACGCTTCCGGATCGCGCCGAACCTGCTGACGCTGCGCCGACACTTCGATCGGGTCGCGGGCTTGGGCGTTTTTGCTGCGGCGGTGTTCAGCGGTGATTTCGTTCCGTGTCAGCTTCAGCCATTTTGCGGTGCTGCCCTTGGCGCGGCCACCACGGCGCATCTGTTCGATGGTGCCGCGCCTGGGTTGGGCTGCGGTTTTGCGCAGCAACCTGCCATCCGGGTGTCCTTCCACACGGTCTTGCGGCCCGCGGCTCGCTGCCCGTCGCATGGCGGCTTGGATATTGGCGTTGGTGGGCGGCGGCACGTTCACGGCCACGCAGCCGGCGTACTTGGCCCACGCGCGGCGAGTACCTGTCGATCGCGCCGCGGCCCGCGCGCGCATCGCCGCGCGCGTGAACTCGCTCAGGTCTTCGCCCAGTTTCCTGGCCAGGCGCTTGAACTCGGCCTTCTCGGTCGCCGGCAGCCGGATCGTCAGTGTGGCACTCATGACGTGAGTCTCACATAAGCCCCCGGGGCGGACAAGCCGCCGCGAATTTCGCAGTAGCATTGTGGGCGCCGAATCCAGGCAGTTCAAACGCTAGCCTTTTTGCTCGCCAAACCGCGGCCCCTTCCTACCTTGTTCGCCAACGTCCTATGGCAAAAAATAACGCTTACAAATTCTGTTTCGGCCCCTGGAACCTCAGCGAAGGCCAGGATCCCTACGGCCCGCCCACCCGCCCCGTCCAGTCGTTCGACTGGAAGCTCGAGCAGCTTAAAAGGCTCGGCTTCGACGCGATGATGTTCCACGACGACGACGCCGTGCCGGACGTGGACAACAAGTCCGACACCCAGCTCAAGACCGAGGCGAAGGCGTTGAAGAAGAAGCTCGCCGACGCCGGCGTGGTGGCCGAGATCGTCGCGCCACGCCTGTGGTTCGACCCGCGCACGATCGACGGCGGCTACACGAGCAACGATCCCAAGTGCCGCCAGTACGCGATCGAGCGTTCGCTCCGCTGCATCGACATCGCGAACTATCTCGATTGCGATCTGATCGTGCTCTGGCTGGCGCGCGAAGGCAGCTACATCCGCGAAAGCAAGAACGCGCGCCGCTGCTTCGATTACCTGGTCGCCGCCATCGACAAGATGCTGGCGCACGACAAGAAGGTGCGGATCGCCATCGAGCCCAAGCCGAACGAGCCGATGGACCTCGCGTACATCCCCACGATCGGCCACGCGCTGGCGCTGTCGAATCTCACGGCCGATCCCAAGCGGGTCGGTTGCCTCATCGAATCCGCGCACGCGTTGCTGGCCGGCTTGGACCCGGCGGACGAGATCGATTTCGCCTGCGCGTTCGGCAAGTTGTGGTCGCTCCACCTCAACGACCAGAACGGGCTGAAGTTCGACCAGGACAAGCCGTTCGGCTCGGCGAACCTGCGGGTGGCCTTCAACCAGGTGCGCGCGCTGGAGCGGAACAAGTACGGCAGCCGGGGCGAGTACGTGGCGTTCGACGTGCATCCGTTCCGCACGACGAAAGTCGAGCACTGGACGGCGCACCTCGAGAACAGCCGCCGCACGTTCCTGCGCCTGGTCGAGAAGGCGCGCACTTTCCCGGAGGCGGAAGCCCAAAAGCTGGTCGCCGACCGCAATTACGCGGCGCTGGACCAGCTCGTGCTCGAACACTTGATGGGCAAGTAAACGCCGCTGTCCGCGTCGAGAGATTCAAGGCCCGGCACACGCCGGGCCTTTTTGTTTCGTTCCAACCGAAACGCCTGCCGGGCGTCTGCTTGTGCCAAGCTCCGGAGTTTGAACCCGAAAACACCGCAGTGGAGTTGGGGAGCGTAAGCGCTCCGTGTGATCCCGGTGGCTGCTGACGTCAGTCAGCGGCGGCCTTTCCGCGCCGGATGCGGATCATGGACTGGACGGCGTTTCGGCGAGCCGCCGAAACGGACACGCCGGCGGCGTGTGCTCCCCGGCGCTGGACGCGAGGCGCGTCCAGCCACACCCGAGGGCGGGCGTGCTCCCCAACTTCGGTTTTCGGGTTCAGCTCCCCGGATTTGGACTCAAATTCACTCAACGTGACCCACGAGCTGGGGTTGCCGGGTAGGCCCGAAGGACACATTGAGCTCGGAGTCGTGGAAAAGCCGATCGCCGGCAAAGCGCAGTTTTACGATGAGGATGAACGGTGTTTCGTAAAAGCACACCTTGGCCTCGTACGTGTCGTCCGCCACCCAGGCGCCACTCGCCGCCACCGGACGATCGCCACCGGTCGGCAAGGCGAACCGGCCGTTCACCCAACGACCGGAGCCACAGACCAGGCGATGGGTTGCACCGTGGGAATGCGCGACCACCGTCACGTCGCCCGTCTCGGGGCCAGCCTCCAACGACATCGAGTCCAGCCCGCGTTCGTTCTTAGGAAAGGTATAAGATTTGCCCGCGATGCGGGACCAAAGCGGCGACGACGCGGCGCCCGCGGGGGTACGCAGCGCCAAGCCTTTCAAGCGCTGCTCAAGCCGTTCTTGGGTGGCCGCGTCGGCAGGCAACGGTTCGGCGCGCATCGCCGGCAGCAGTTTGTCCCACACAAGATTCAACACCGCCTGCATGTCACGCACGCCGCTGGTGATCGCGATGACCGCGTCTTGCTCGGGCATGACGAGGCAATACTGCCCGAACGCGCCGTCGCCGCGGTAAGCCCCGTGTCGGCAACGCCAGAATTGAAACCCATAGCCTTGATCCCAATCGCTATTCGGGTTGCTGCCGTTGGCGGTCTGCAAGGCGGTGGCGGCTTCGACCCACGCAGCGGGCAGGATTTGCTTTCCCTGCCATTTGCCTTTTTGCAGGTAAAGTTGGCCGAAGCGCGCGATGTCTTCGGTGCGCACGCTCAGGCCGTAACCGCCCAGCGAGATGCCCTGGAAATTCGTTTCCCAAGTCGGGTCCGCGATGCCAAGCGGCGCGAACAAACGCGGTTTCAAGTAGTCAAGCGCCGTCTGGCCGGTGGCTTTTTGCACGATCGCCGAAAGCATGAAGGTGGCCGCCGTGTTGTAGAGGAACCGGGTGCCCGGCTTGAAAGGCACGGGCTGGGCGAGGAAGGTCTTCGGGCAAACCTGGTCTTTGCCGGTGGGCGGCTCCTGCTCGTGGCCGGTGGACATGCGGAGCAAATCCCGAATGCGCATGGCCTTGAGGTTCGCGCTCGGGTCGGCCGGGGCATCGTCGGGGAAGAAGGAAAGGATGGTGTCGTCGAGACTGAGCTTGCCCTCGGCGGCGGCCAGCCCGATGGCGGTCGAGGTGAAACTCTTGCTCAGCGAGTACAACTCGTGCGGGCTTGGGGCGGCGTACGGCGCCCACCAGCCTTCAGCCACCACGTGCCCGTGGCGCACCAGCATGAAACTGTGCAGCGCGTCGATTTGCTGCTCGGCGGCTTGGATGAAGTCGAGGATCGCGTTGGAGGCGATGCCTTGCGCCTCCGGCGTGCTGCGCGGCAAGGCGCCGGGAGCGTTGTCAGCCAGGGTGAAACCTGCCGCCGTGGACAGGCCGAGAACCGTCGCGCCGAGTGCGAAGAGGTGTTTCATACGTGAACGGGCCAAAGTGTGCACAAGAGTCGCGTTCACCACAACCAGCTTGCGCACTTTGTCACGGCGATTGGCGCGGCTGATACTGAGTTGCGATCAAAAGGATACGAACGCGCCCTCCCCCTCCCTTCGGGCACCCTCTCCCCGGTGGGGGAGAGGGTTGGGGTGAGGGGGTGTTTCGTAGCCACTCGAATGCACTTTGGT
>JAKCAB010000859.1 GCA_021839785.1 bacterium
TTCCGATCTCGGGCACGAGCTCAACAACTCGCTCGCGCCGGTGAAATCCATCGCGGGCAGCCTCGAAAGCCTGCTGCAACGCGACCCGCTGCCGTCGGACTGGCGCGAGGATATGCGCGACGGCCTCGGTGTGATCGCCAGCCGGGCCGAGTCGCTGAACCGCTTCGTCGGCGCTTACGCCCAGCTTGCCCGCCTGCCCAGGCCCAGACCCCAGGCCGTCGTGCTCGCCCCCATCGTTAGCCGTGCCGCGACGCTCGAAACGCGCGTGCCGGTCACGGTGCTTCACGGACCCGATTGCACCCTCGCCGCGGACCCGGACCAGTTGGAGCAGGCGTTGATCAATTTGGTTCGCAACGGCGCCGATGCGGTGCTGGAAACGAATCCGGCCCAGGCCGGCGAACCGCGCGGCGTGCGCGTAAGCTGGGGCCGCGTCGGCGCCAGCGTGGAAGTCGCGATCGAGGACGACGGCCCCGGCCTGGCCAGCACGGCAAACCTGTTCGTGCCGTTTTTTACCACGAAACAAAAAGGCTCCGGCATCGGCCTGGTGCTGTGCCGGCAGATCGCCGAGGGTCACGGCGGCAGTCTCACGCTCGAGAATCGCGTCGGCACGCGCGGTTGCGTGGCGCGGTTCCGCCTGCCTTGCCCGGCGACGGTGTCCCGCGCGTAGCAGCCCGTTCAAGAAGTTGCCCGGCGGGGGTGCGTGACGATTCGGGCACGAGCCGGTCCAATTCGGCACCGGGCGCGGCGGCTCTTGAGTTCAATCCGGCGGCGGCACATGCTGCGGGCCAGCGAAACCAGCCCATGTCCTTGATCGTCACACCGCGGCGACTCGACCAGTTCGGCGAGCTGTACCACCAGCTTGGCGGGATGTTGTCGTCCGGCATCAACCTCATCCAAGGAGTGGAGATGATTCGCGACGCGCCGCCCAGCGGCTCGTTCCGCCAGCACCTCCACCACATCCTCAACGAACTCAAGGGCGGCCTCACGCTCTCGGAAGCGCTAGCCCATCGCGGCCGCTGGCTGCCCGATTTCGACATCGCCCTGATCGCCGCCGGCGAGAAGAGCGGCCGGCTCGACGCCTGTTTTCACCGCCTCGCGGAGTATTACCAGGAGCGCGCCAAGCTGCTCCGCTCGGTGCTGGCCGAATTGGGCTACCCCGCTTTTCTGGGCTTGCTGGTGCTGCTGGTGTTTCCGCCGGGGATGCTGACCCAAATGGTGTTGACCGGCGACCTGGCGGGATTCGTCTTCGGAAAACTCAAGGCGCTGCTGCTCGTGGCCGGCGTGATTTTGGGCTTGGTGGCGCTCAATCAGGGTTCTCGCTTCCCTGGTTGGCGAAGCTTCTGGGAGGTCGTCCTGCACCGTGTCCCCAGGCTCGGCAAGGCCCGCCAATCGCTGGCGCTGGGCCGATTTTGCATGGCGCTCGAAGCGCTTTTGAATGCCGGCGTGGACGTGCTCAAGGCGTGGGATTTATCCGCCGCCGCCAGTGGCTCGCCGGCGGTGCGGCGCGCCGTCGCCAAGGCGCTGCCCCGCATGGCTGGCGGCGAGACACCGGGCGAAGCCATTGCTCAAAGCAGTGTCTTCCCCAGCCGATTTCGGAGCGTCTATCGCAGCGGCGAGGTGAGCGGGCGGATCGACCAATCGCTGGGCTACTTGCGGCAGGAATACACCGAGCAGGCGACCCGGCTTTACAAATCTTTTGCCCAATGGGCGATACGCCTGGTGTTCCTCGTCGTTTTCGCCGTGATCGGCTACTTCGTCATCGGCTTTTGGGTCGGTTACTTTAACGGGATGCTGGACATGCTGGACAAGGCAACGCAGAGCCAATGAGGCCGGGCCAGTGCGTGCCCGAAACTTGCCTTCGCGGAGCCACCCGGCTAGAAGCGACGGCGAAAACTGTAATTCCTGGCCGGTGCGGATCATCCCAGAGTCAAGCCTATGCCTGAAAACATCAAACTGGAGGACGCGATCGAGTTCGCGGAGAACCCCGAGCCGCGCTGCCCGTGCGTGCTGTTGCTCGATACTTCGGGGTCGATGAGCGGCGAGGCGATCGAAGCGCTCAATCAAGGTCTGACCGCCTTCAAGAACAAGCTCGTCAAGGACCCGATGGCCTGCCGGCGCGTGGAGGTGGCCGTGGTCACCTTCGACAACGAGGTCAAACTCGCCCACGACTTCACCACCGCCGAGCGCTTCGAGCCGCCGCGGCTCACCGCGCAGGGCCAGACTTTCATGGGCGGCGCCATCCACAAGGCGCTCGACATGATCCAGGCGCGCAAGCAGCAGTACCGCACCAATGGCGTCGCCTACTACCGCCCGTGGGTATTCATGATCACCGACGGTGAACCGCAGGGCGAACCGGACAACATCGTGGACGCCGCCACGCAGCGGTTGAAAAACGACGAGGCCGCCAAGCGTGTCGCTTTCTTCGCGGTGGGCGTCGAAGGCGCGAACATGCAGCGGCTGGCGCAGATCGTGGTGCGCACGCCGGTGAAGCTCCAAGGCCTGAACTTCACGGAAATGTTCGTCTGGCTCTCGCGCAGCATGGAAGCCGTGGCGCAGTCGCGCACAGACGAACAGGTCGCTTTGCCGTCGCCGGGGTGGGGGACCGTGTAGGCCACCCGCCTCGCCGTGCGCCGGACCGCTTGCGGCGCGGGCCAGCGCGAGCCTGCGTGCGCGTGGGGGTGCGGGCGATCTTGCCATGAATAATCCATTCGCCGAACTCCGGAGCTCCTGGCGCGTCGTGGCGGCCGCCGTAAAGGGTAAAGGCCACGAAAAGACCGGCCAGCCCTGTCAGGACTCCGTGCACTGGCAGGCCGGCGGCGAAGGTCTGCTGTTCGCGGCGCTGGCGGACGGCGCGGGTTCGGCCAAGCTCAGCGAAATCGGCTCGAACCTCGCCGCCCAGACCGCGCTGCGCGCTTTGGCTGAATCCTTCAAAACCCCGGCCGCGTTGCGCGACGACGCGAGCGCCAAGGCCGCCCTGAAGGCCGCGCTTGAGACCGCGTTGAAGGCGCTCACCGAGGAAGCCAGAACCCGGCAGGCCAAACCCGGCGATCTGGCCACCACGCTGTTGATCTGCGCGGCCGGACCGGACCGATTGGCCGCGGCGCAGGTCGGCGACGGCGCGGTGGTTTATGCCGCTGGCGGCGGCAGCCTGCACGCGCTGACCCGACCCGCCGCGGGCGAGTATTTGAACGAAACGGTCTTCCTCACCTCGGAAGGCGCGCTCGGCCGGGCCCAGATCGAAACCTGGTCGGGGCGGGCGGAGCAGGTCGCCCTGTTCTCGGACGGCCTCCAGATGCTCGCGCTGAAAATGCCGGAAGCGGCGCCGCACACGCCGTTTTTCCAGCCGCTCTTCGGCTGGCTGGAGCGGGCTTCTGACTTGTCCGCCGCGCGCGCCGACTTGGAAAAGCTCCTGCGCTCGCCGCGCGTTTCGGAGCGGACCGATGACGATCTGACCCTGCTGCTCGCCCGGCGGATGCAGTAACTTGCGACTGTGCGTTTCCAACGCCAATCCAGCAGCGAAACGATCGAGCTGGGCGACCACTGCCAGCTTGCCGCCGGCGGCGAGGCGCGCATCTTCGTGCTGCCCGGCGACGACTCCCAGGTCGTCAAAATCTGGCACAAACCCACGCCCGAGCGCGCGAACAAGGTGATCGCCATGCTGGCGAACCCGCCGGCGGACCCGATGGCAGGGCAGGGCCATGTGGCGATCGCCTGGCCGACCGAGCTGGTGCTCGGGGGACGGCCGCAAGTGGCGGGCTTCATCATGCCGCGCGTGCAGGGTGTGCATCCGGTCATCGATTACTTCAACCCGAAGACCCGCCTCCAGCGATCGCCGCTGTTCAACTGGTTTTACCTGCACCGCACCGCCCGCAACCTCGCCACCGCCATGCGGGCCTTGCACGAACGCGGCTACGTGATCGGCGACCTTAACGAGTGCAACATCCTCGCGTCCGAAACCGCGCTGGTGACGATGGTGGACACCGATTCGTTCCAGGTCTGGGACGCCGCGCACGGCACGCTGTTCCGGTGCCGCGTCGGCCGGCCGGAGTTCACGCCGCCGGAGTTGCAGGGCAAATCGTTCGCCCAGATCAACCGCGAGCCGGTGCATGACCAGTTCGGTTTGGGCATCCTGATCTTTCAGCTCTTGATGGAAGGCTCGCACCCGTTTGCCGGCGTCTATCACGGGTGCGGGGAACCGCCGCCCATTCCCGACCGGATCGGTGCCGGCCACTTCCCCCACGCCGGCGATCCGCGCGTGCCGTACGCGGCCATGCCGATCGCGCCGCGGTTCGACTGGCTCCACCCGGTGTTGCAGGACCTGTTCGTGCGGTGTTTCCGCGACGGCCACACCACCCACTCGCTGCGGCCCGATCCGCTGAGCTGGCAGTACGGACTCGAGGAAGCGGAGTTGAACCTCGTGTCCTGCCACGACAACCAGCAGCACATCTTCAGCAATCACCTGCAAGGCTGCCCGTGGTGCGCGCGCACGGCCATGCTGGGCGGGCGCGATCCGTTTCCGAGCGTGACGGCGGTGCAAGCCGGCGAGCACTTGCGGCCCGCGCCGGTTCCGCGGACCACGCTCAAGCAAACCTCCGGCTGGAGCCTGCCGTATCCGGGCCGGCCGGCGTGCGGCGCCAATCCACCGGTGCCGCGTCCCATCCCGCCATCCTCCGGCGGTGGCGCCAGGTCAACCCGGCCCGCCCGCACCGTGGACGCGCTCCGCAACGCGTTCGGCGCCGCGAACCGCAACGACTGGGCGTGGATCGGGTTGGGGTTGTCAGGGCTCGCGTTGCTTACACAGTTCGCCATCTGGCTGTCCTGGCTGCCGGCGGAGCTTCGAGGGCTGGCCAAGATACCCGCGATTATCGGCGTGCTGAGTGGCTTGGGCGGACTGTACGCCGCGGGTGATTGGAAGCTTGGCGGGGCGGGCCGCCGGCCGGCCATCGCCGGCATTGCCTTGGGAATCCTCGCGTTCATGATTTGAAGGTTCTCTGGGAGCCGGAGGATTTGTTCGCCGCGAGCGAACGTGCTTAACTGAGCAGCAAACACCGGCCAATCGCCGCGTCAACCAACGCCAAAGATGCACACGCCAACCTCGCCCGCCGCGATCCCGCCGCCGAAGCCGCGCGGTTCGGCATCGACCTGAACGAGAATCTCGCCCCCGGCACGATCACGCCCGATCCCAAACCGCCGCTTGCCTTCAATCACTTCCTCTTCGCCTCCGCGCGGGCCCACAGCGATTGGATGCTGGCGAATGACATCTTCAGCCACACCGGCGTGACCAATTCCACGCCCGGTGATCGCATGGCCAACGCAGGTTATCCGTTCACCGGCAGTTGGTCCTGGGGCGAGAACATCGCCTGGAAAGGCACGACCGGGGCCGCCGACCTCACCCAGTTCACCGTGGACGAACACGAGGGCCTGATCCGCAGCGCCGGCCATCGCGAGAACATCATGGAGCCCGGCTTCGACGAAATCGGCATCGGCGTCCGGACCGGCCAGTTCACCCAGCAGGGGGTCGCTTACAACTCAGTGATGACGACGCAGAACTTCGCGAGCAGCGACGGCACCCCCGGCCCGCTCGCGCTGGGCGTGGTTTATCGCGACACCGACGGCGACCAGTTTTACTCGGTGGGTGAAGGCCTGGCGGGCGTTACGGTGACTCCTTCCAGCGGCACGTATTACGCGGTGACCTCGGCCTCCGGCGGGTTCGCGTTCCCGGTGAGCAAAAACGCCGGTGCCATCACGGTGACCATCGCCGGCCCAGGCTTGGCGGCGCCGTTGACAAAAACGGTAACCGTTGGCGCCACGAACGTGAAGGTGGACTTCGATGTCGTCCACGATGTGCCGTTGAGGTTTGCGGCGGGTGCCGGCTTCGACGCGCAAAAGCACTTTCGGTTCAGCCTGACCGGTCCGACGGGCGTCAAGGCGCTGGTCGAGTTCAGCCTCGATTTTCAAAGTTGGCAGACGCTCAGCACTTACCCGCTGACGGGCGGCCAGGCGGCCGTGGTGGACGCCTCGCAGAGCGCCGCTCGGCGATACTATCGCGCCTCCATCGTGCCTTGAACACGGACAAGGCCCGCAACCGCACGACCGGCGTTCCTTGAAACCCGCGGCCTTAACAGCCCCGCCGGGTTCCGGTGCGCACTGCTCTGGTCGCCTCTCAGTTTCTGGCTGAGGCTCACGGACCTGACTGCATTCCAACGGCCGGCTCTGCCAGGGCTCCTTGTCCTGCAGTGGGAAACCGGAAGCGTCGGTGCCGCCTGGCACAAAAAATGTCGCAATTGCGACAAAAATTGCCCCACCGGGGAAACGGGTGGCGCGGGCACCTCCGCCCGCCAGAAACGGGGATGCGCTCCACCACTCGACCAGTCAAGGAACAGACTGGCCAACCATTCTGCGAATCGTTAAATCCGACCGCTAACCATGCAAGGCGCCCGCTCCATCCCGGCCGTCGAAAAAGTGCTCCAGGCCCTCGGCCCAGCGAAACTGCCGCGGCCGGTCATCGTGGCCGTGGTGCGACGCGAGTTGGCCGCGCTTCGAAAACAGATCACGCAAACACGAGGCGCGCGGGTTCCCAAAACCGAATTCGACGCGGTGGTGGCGCGCATCCGCAGCGCACTGGACCGACTCCGCCGCTCGCGGTTGCAGCCGGTCATCAACGGCACCGGCGTGATCATCCACACCAACCTCGGCCGGGCGCCGCTGGCACCGTCAGCGGTCGAGGCGCTGGCCCGCGTTGCCGCGAGCTACAACAACCTGGAGTTCGACCTCGTCACCGGCGACCGCGGCGGCCGGGCCGCTTACCTCGAACACAACCTCGCCCTCCTTTGCGGCGCCGAAGCCGCGACGGTCGTCAATAACTGCGCCGCCGCGTTGGTTTTGATCCTCCGACATTTTACCGCCGGCGAGCGCAAGCAAGTGGTCATCTCGCGCGGCGAACTGATTCAGATCGGAGGCGGATTCCGCATCCCGGACATCCTCGAATCCAGCGGCGCGCGGCTGCGCGAAGTCGGCACGACGAACAAAACGACGTTGAGCGATTACACCCGCGCCCTCGGCCGCGAGACGGCGCTGGTCCTCAAGGTGCACCGTAGCAATTTTTTCATGGGCGGCTTCGTCGAGTCGCCTTCGACGGAGGATCTCGCGGCTTTGGCGCGGAGGAGGCGCGTGCCGTTCGTCGAAGATCTGGGCAGCGGCGCGGTCGTGGCCACGGAAGACTTCGGCGTGGACGAGCATGAGCCGACCGCGGTCGAAGTCCTCAAGCGCGGCGTGGATCTGGTTTGCTTCAGCGGCGACAAACTGCTGGGCGGCCCGCAGGCGGGGATCATTGCCGGCAAGGCGAA